>DASVVF010000681.1:0-5604 GCA_036386695.1 Catenuloplanes sp.
CCGGGCCGCGGTCTGGAGCCTACTGGGGGCTGTGATGACCGATAGCTCATTTGTCTGATCTGCCCCGTGTTGCGGCGGTACGGTGGGCCCCGGAGTACGAGGGGAGACCGCCGTGAGCCGGCAGCACCACGTTCCGCGACGGACGACCGCGTCAGCGTTCGTCGCAGCCCTCACCGCTGTCGCGGTGACCTGCGCCGGCGCCGCGCAGGCGAACCCGCGCGACGACAAGAAGCGGGTGCAGGTGGAGATCGCCCGGGCCGCCGCCCTGGTCGAAGGCGCCACCCAGCGCGCCCAGGGCGCCGCCGCCCGGCTCGCCGCCGCGGCCGCCGTGCTACCCGCCGCGCAGCAGCGGGTCGGCGAGACCCGCGGGGAGGTCGCCGCCGCCCAGGCGATCGCCGCCACCGCCCGCCGCCGGGCGGTCGCCGCACAGGCCGCCCTGACCGCCGCCGGCCTCCGGCACGCCGCCGCCGAACGGGTCGTCGAGCAGGCCCGCGGGCGGACCACCGCGCTGATCACCGCCTCGTACAAGGGCAGTGCGCTGGCGGCGCTGAACGTGGTCATCGAGGGACGCAGCCCGATGGACGTGATGAACCGGGTCGGCTATGTCGGGCAACTGCTGGACACCCAACGGGGAGCCATCGAGGAACTCACCGGCACCCGCCGCGCCGCCAAGCGGCTGGAGGACATCGCCGGCGCCGCCAAGAGCGCCGTCGACGACGCCCGGCTGGCCGCCGAACAGGCCCTCAGCCGGGCCCGTGCCGCCCAGGTCGCCGCCGAGGCCGCGGTCGCCCGGGTCGCCGCGTTGGCCGCCGAGCGTCGGGCCGCCCTGACCGTGGCCCGCCAGGAACGCGCCGCCAGCCTGGCCCGGTACGCCGAGGCCAAGGCCGAAGCCGCCCGGATCGAGGCGGAGCTGCGCGCGTGGGAGGCCCGGCAGGTCACCGGCCGACAGGGCGGCCTGCGCGCGGGCGGCAGACTGCTGATGCCGGTGTCCGGCTGGAAATCCAGCGACTTCGGGATGCGCTTCGATCCGTACTTCGGCGTCTGGCAGCTGCACGCCGGCACCGACTTCGCCGCCGGAGCCGGCGCGCCCATCGTCGCCGCCGCCGACGGGCGGGTGATCCGGGCCGGCTGGAACGGCGGCTACGGCAACTTCACCTGCCTCGGCCACGGTCGCAGCAACGGCCGTGGGGTGAGCACCTGCTACGCCCACCAGTCGCGCATCCTCGTCGGAGCGGGACAACTCGTCCGCCGTGGTCAGGTGATCGGTCGGGTCGGCACGACCGGCGCGTCGACCGGCTACCACCTGCACTTCGAGGTACGCCTGAACGGCCGCCCGAACCAGCCGCTGAGCTGGCTGCCCCCATGCCTGTGCTGAGCCGATCTCGTTCGCTCCCCGGCGGGCCCTTTCGGTAGCATTGCCCGGCTGCCCAGGCGTCCGGGCGGCCAGCGGATGAGGAGGTGGTTCGACCATGCCACGGGAGAAGGGGCGCAAGGTCGTCGCGTCCAACCGCAAGGCGTACCACGACTACGCCATCCTCGACACGTACGAGGCCGGGATGGTGCTGACCGGCACCGAGGTCAAGTCCCTGCGGGCCGGCCGGGCGTCGCTGGTCGACGCGTTCGGCCACGAGAAGGACGGCGAGCTCTACCTGCACGGGATGCACATCGCGGAGTACACCCAGGGCACCTGGACGAACCACGAGCCGCGCCGGACCCGCAAGCTGCTGCTGAACCGGCTGGAGATCCACAAGCTGATCAGCAAGCTGCGCGAGGGCGGGCTGACGGTGGTGCCGCTGTCGGTCTACTTCTCCGACGGCTGGGCCAAGGTGGAGATCGGCCTGGCCAAGGGCAAGAAGTCCTACGACAAGCGCCAGGACCTGGCCACCCGCGACGCCCAACGGGAGATCGCCAAGGCCGTCGGCCGCCGCGGCAAGGGCATGGAGTGACGCCGGCCGGATACCGGAATGACCACGGACGCGCGACGCGTTAAGCTGGTGGGGCCGCACCGCGCGGCGCCTACGAGGGGGTGACTGGTTTCGACTTCGAACGTTGCGGTAGGGGAAGCGAGCCGAGGAAGCCGACGTCGTCTCGAGAATCGGTCGTCGGAAAATTATAAGCGCCAATAATCAAGTTACTGAAGAGAACTACGCGCTCGCTGCCTAATTTCGCAGTAGCGTAGTTGCTTCTGTCGGTCTGGGAGTGCCTCCGGCCCAGTTACCGGCATCAGCTAGGGGGCTGGCCAATCGGACCCGGTCGCGGGGTCCGTGCGGTGAGATTAATCTGCGACTGGGCCTGTCACACCAACTTGCTTGCGTGAGCGGTGGGGCCGAGTAGAGACACAGCAAGCTGCGCTCGGAGAAGCCCTAGCAAGACGCCGAAGGACCCGGGTTCGATTCCCGGCACCTCCACAGCATCACCGACAGACCGGACGGCAGTGTCTCCCACCGAGACACTGCCGTCCGGTCTTGTGGTTGGCCCCTGGCCACCGGGGCCGGCTCAGCGTTCCGCGAGGACCCCGCGTAGCCGGGTGGCGAATCCGGCGGGGTCGCCGAGGAACCCGATGTGGTCACCGGGGAACATCGTGGGCTCGATCCCGAGAGCCCCCGCCAGCGCCCGCGAACTGCGGTCGCAGAGCTGGCCGGCCGACTCCTCGCCGATACCGACCACGACGCGCGTCGCTGCCGACCGCAGGGCCGCGATGTCGGGCTGCCACCGCGTGGTGGCGCGCAGCATGTGGGCGAACTGGTAACGCTCGTCCGCGACCACCTGCGGGTCACGCTCCCCGCCGATCATCTCCTCCAGCACCTCGTCGGGCAGGTCGATGTTCGCCGAGGACAGGAACTTCACCCAGGCCCCCCGGACATCCCCGGCCAGGTAGGTGGCGATCATGTCCTCGGCCTCCACCCACAGCTGTTCGCGGTCCGCCAGCAGCTCCTGCAGCGGAGGCTCGTGCGCGATGACGGTGTGGACCTGCTCCGGGTGCGCCTGCGCCAACGCCAGCACGCTGACCGCGCCGCCGCTGGAGCCCAGGGCCGCCGCCGGGCCGGCATCCAGACGCGCCAGCAGCCGGGACAGGTCGTCGGCCCGCTGCTGCGGGGTCGAGTCGCGGTCCGGGTCGGCGACCGTACTGCGGTTGATGCCGCGCGGGTCGGTGGTGAGCACGGTGTGGTCGGCGGCCAGCAGATCGGCCAGCGGCGCGAAGGACTGCGCGTCCATCGGGGCGCCGACCAGCACCACCAGCGGACCTTGGCCGCGCACCTCGTAGTGCAGTCGCGCGTCGGGGACCTCCAGGGTGGCGACGGTGACGGGAGCGGTTGACGTGTCGGTCATGAAGTCCTCCTGGTTGCGGTACTGCCCGGTCGAAATGGAGACTGCCGAACATGGGGCAGAATCGTCGCTCGTGAGCAACATTTCTTCGGAGACCACGGCCCCGGCGGCGGACGGCGCGGAGGATCCCGACCTGCCCCGGGCCCGGGAGGGCGACGACGCCGCGTTCACCCGGCTGGTGGCGCCGCTACGCCGGGAACTGCACGCGCACTGCTACGCGATGCTGGGCTCCGCCCACGACGCCGACGACGCCCTGCAGGACGCTTTGATCCGGGCGTGGCGGGGGCTGGCCCGGTTCGAGGGCCGCAGCTCACTGCGCTCGTGGCTCTACACGGTGGCCACCCGTACCTGCCTGGACATCGTCACCAGCCGGGGCCGGCGGGCGCTGCCGGTCGACCTCGGCCCGTCCAGCGAACGCACCGTGGTCGGCGACACCCCGCTGACCGACGTCGCCTGGCTCGGCCCGTACCCCGATACCGGTCTGGGGTACGGCCACGCCAGCCCCGACGCGCACTATGAGCGGCGCGAAGCCGTGGAACTCGCGTTCGTCGCCGCCCTGCAGCACCTGCCCGCCAACCAGCGCGCGGCGCTGCTGCTCTTCGAGGTGCTGGGGTTCTCCGTGGCCGAGATCGCGGAAACCATGAACACCTCGACCACGTCGGTGAACTCGGCCCTGGCGCGGGCCCGCAGAATCGTGGCGGACAAGGTGCCCGCCCCCACCCAGCAGCGGACCCTGCGCAACATCGACGACGCCCGGCTGCGGGAGGTGGTCACCGGATACTCCACCGCGCTGGAGCGCGGTGACGCCGAGGCTCTGGTCGCCCTGCTGACCGAGGACGTCACCTGGTCGATGCCGCCGCTGCCGGCCTGGTACCGCGGGCTGCCGGCGGTCACCGACTTCGTCGTGCGGGTGCCGATGACCGGCTGTGGCAGTTGGCGACACCTGCCCACCAGCGCCAACGGCCAGCCCGCCGTGGCGCTCTACCTCCGCGACGCCCAGTCCAGCGCGCACCTGGCCTGGGCGATCAACGTGCTGACCCTGCGGGGCGAACTCATCGCCGATATCACCTCGTTCATCGGCGTCGAGCACTTCCGGTCCTTCGGGCTGCCCGACCAGTTGCCCTGACCCCGGCGCCGGAAGTCGTCCGCCCGGGTCCTGATTTCGCCGTGGCGCGCGGGGAACCGGTGGGCGGCGACGGCCGTCGGAACGGGTATGCGTCGCGTACCCGTGCTGTTGTCGATCATGTTCCTGCTGCCCGCCGCCTGCGCCCAGCCCGGTGCCGACCCGGGCGCCCCGGCCCCGAGCGGCGCGCCGGACGCCGCCTTCACCAAGCGGGCCGCCGAGGTGGTCGCGGCCTGGCGGTCCGCACCCGGGCGCGACGCCTGGCGGGACGGGTTCGTCCCGCTCGAAGACCTCACCGTGCTCGCCCCCGACGCCAAGCTCGACGACGACACCAAGATGGCGTTCGCCAACGGCTGGTTCCGCAGTGCCATCGACCTGCCCGCCACCGCGCCGGCCGCCGGCACCGTGAAGTACCCCGCCGGAAGCCAGCAGGTGCCGCTGCTGAGCGCGGCGCAGGCGTACGCCGCCCTGGACAAGGGCGACCCGCCACCCTGCCCGCGCGGTGGGCGGACCCCGGCGCCGGCGCCGGTGCCGTCCGACGCCGGCCCGGACGGCTCGGTCGGCCGCGACGTGGTCCAGCCCTGCATCCCGCTCACCGTCACCGCCGCGAAGCTCGGCACAGTCAGCGTGCGCACCAGCCGGGGCCCGGCCGACGCCCCGGCCTGGATCTTCACCGTCGAGGAACTGTCCCAGCCGATCGCCCGGGTCGCCGTGGCGCCGGCCGCGGTCGCCCCGGCGCCGGTCGCCTCACCATCCACGGCGGGCGAGCTCCCCGGGCTGGTGTCGGCCCAGGACCTCACCAGGGTCGACGGCGCGACCCTCGGCTACCGGCTCGGGGTGGGGTCCTGCGACAAGGAGATCACCCCGCTGGTCCACGAAACCGAGGACGTGGTGGTGGTCGGCGGGTCGGTCACCAGGTCCACCGAGATGTGCACCCTGGACCTGAAGATGGCCCCGGTCACCGTCACACTGCGGGCACCGATCGGCAGCCGCCCGGTGCTCGACGCGCTCACCGGGCAGGGGCTGGTATTGACCCGGCAGCCCTCCTGACCCGCCCACCCCGGGCCGTCCCCCGCTCCGGCACCGCCCCCCACGGGCGGTGCCGGAGTGCTCAGGGCAGTTCGATGGGCAGATCGATCCCGTCGAGCGCCCGG
>DASVVF010000682.1:0-4020 GCA_036386695.1 Catenuloplanes sp.
GCGACGCTGCTGCGCCCGGGTGGCCGGTTGTTCCTGCGGGAGGGCCATCCGATGATGTGGGCGCTCGACGACGCCCGCCGCGACGGCGTACTCGCCGTGGAGTATCCGTATTTCCAGCGCCCCGAGCCGCAGGTGTGGGACGAGCCGGGCAGTTACGTGCGCACCGAGGCGGAGTTCGCCCACACCGTCTCGCACACCTGGAACCACGGCCTCGGTGAGATCGTCACGGCGCTGCTCGACGCCGGCCTCGACCTGACCATGCTGCAGGAGCACGACAGCGCGCCGTGGGACGGACTGCCCGGGGCCACGGTCCGCGACGAGCACGGCGAATGGCGCCTGATCGACCGGCCATGGCGGCTGCCGCAGACCTACACCCTGCAGGCCCACCGGCGGTGAGGGCCGGGCACCGTCGCGGCGTTACCGGGGCGGTGCCGGTCGTTGCGGGTCGTTGCCGGGCGGTGCCGGTCGTTGCGGTCAGCGGCGCCCGGCGGGGGTCAGCCCGGGGTCCGCTGCGAGCCGGGAGTCGAACACCCGCAGCGGGATGGCGTTGCCGAGCAGGGTGTGCCCGGCGGCGTTCGGGTGGTAGCAGTCGTTGCGCAACGCCGGGACGATCTGCGTCGGGTCGGCCGGATCGCGCAGCACCGCGTCGAAGTCGACCACCGCGTCGAACACCCCGCTGGTGCGGATCCACTCGTTGACGGCCAGTCTGGTGACCTCCCGGGCGCTGCCCGCCGGGTTGCACATGGGCAGGATCGTGGCGGCCACGATCGGCACCCCGCGCGCGTGGACCCGGGCGGCGATCCCGGTCATCGCCGCGATCACCTGG
This sequence comes from Catenuloplanes sp., assembly GCA_036386695.1. GTDB lineage: Bacteria > Actinomycetota > Actinomycetes > Mycobacteriales > Micromonosporaceae > DASVVF01. The sequence continues at coordinate 827 of DASVVF010000682.1, forward strand.
GCGGCCGGGGCGGGCGGGGCGTTGGCCCCACCGCCGATGTCGTTGGTGCCCTCCAGCAGCATGACGGCCCGCAGTCCCGGAACGGACAACACGTCACGATCGAGGCGCTGCGGCGCCGGCGGTCCGCAGCACTGACCGGTCGGATCGTACGGGTTGGGTTGCACGCTGACGGTGTTGCCGGAGATGCCGGCGTTGGCCACCGCCAGCCGGCGGCTGACCGGCAGGGTGTTCATCCGGTCCGCGAGCACGTCGGTCCAACGCTGCCCGGGCGGGCCGACCGCCTGGTAACCATCGGTGATCGAGTCGCCCAGGGTGACCACGGTGCCCCGGGCCGCGGCGCGGTCGGCGACGACCAGGTCCATCCACCAGGTCTGCCCCGGGTGGTAGCCGGTCGCGGTGCTCGGTGTCGCCCCGGTGATGACGGGATACATCGGGAACGACGCGTCCGACGGGTCGGCGGCCGTGTCGCCCCCGGTGCCGATGTAGGACGCCGGTGGGTCGAAGGCGAAGGGTGGGAAGGTGTGGTCGTTGACCGGGCTTCCCGGCGCGTAAACGCTGACCGCGACGTCCTGCTGGGCGCCAACGGTGATCGGCACGCTGTCGCTGAACACCTGCGCGCCCGGCGGGATGCTGACCGTGCTCGCGCCGCGGAACGTCAGCCGGCGGTTCGACCCGGGGACCAGGCGTGCCGAACCGGGCGCCACCGTGCGCCCCAGCCAGGCGCTGCGGATCCGGACCGGCGTGGCCCCGAACGGGTTACCCAGGCGGACCCGGATACCGGACCCGGCCACCGACACCCGGGCGATCTGGCGCACTGTGGCGTCGGGTGCGATCCCGTGCACCCCTTGCAGCGACGACTCCCAGATCGCCGCCGGTGTCCAGGGCTGCGCTGCCGGTGTCCAGCGCTGAGCCGGGGTCGCCGACGCGGGTGGCGGGGGGCCGGCGGTGGTCGGCGGGGCCGCCGAGGCCGTCGACCCGAGGGCCGCCACCGTGACCAGGGCGGTCAGCCCGGCGATCAGGCGGGCTGCGGCGCCGCGGCGGAGTACCTGTGGAATGAACACGTTGACCGGTCCCTTCACGGTTGCCCGGGGGTGGTGACCACCGGCCAGCCTACGGAGGCGCGATGGCGATGTCCATCAATGCCTGCGCGCCGCCCGGCACCCTCGGTGCGGGCAGGGGGCGCAGCTGCCCCGGTCGGGAACCGGATCGGCCGAAACGCGCAACCGGGCGCGGGCGCGGCCGAATAGCTCACCGTGATGATTCTCGTGCGACGGTCCGGACGTAACGCCGCGCTGGCCACCGGGGTGGCGCTGGCTCTCTGCGTCAGCGCCACCCCGGTCTCGGCCGCGCCTACCGTCGCCGGGGTGACGGTCAGCAGCGCGACCGCGGTCGCCGCCCGGGGTGCGGTGGCCCCCGTCGGGCTGGACAACCCGGCGAAGAAGGACCTCGCCATGCGGCTGGTGTCCAGCGCGGAGAACTCGTCACTGGACTGGCGGGCCCAGTACGCCTACATCGAGGACATCGGCGACGGTCGCGGCTACACCGCCGGCATCATCGGGTTCTGCTCGGGCACCGGGGACATGCTGCAGGTCGTCCAGCGCTACACCACGGCCGTGCCGGGGAACCCGCTGGCCAGGTACCTGCCGGCGTTGCGTCGGGTCAATGGCACCGCCTCACACGCCGGCCTCGGCAGCGGCTTCACCAACGCCTGGCGGGCCGCCGCGAAGGACGCCAGGTTCCGCACGGCCCAGGACGCCGAGCGGGACGCCACCTACTTCACCCCGGCGGTCTCCCGGGCCAAGAGCGACGGACTGCGTGCCCTCGGGCAGTTCGCGTACTACGACGCGATCGTCATGCACGGTCCGGGCAGCGACCGGGTGAGCTTCGGCGGGATCCGCCGGGCGGCGATGGCCAGGGCCAGGACGCCGGCGCAGGGCGGCAGCGAGGTGACGTACCTGAACGCGTTCCTGACCGCCCGTGCGGCGGCGATGCGCACCGAGGAGGCGCACAGCGACACCAGCCGGGTCGACACCGCGCAGCGGGTCTTCCTGCGGGCCGGCAACCTGCACCTGAACCCCACATTGACCTGGAAGGTCTACGGCGACACCTTCACCATCACCGCCGCCCGCTGACCCGGCCCCCCGACCGCCGCGCCGGGGCGGTCGGGCTGACCGGACCGGCGGGCCAGGCCCGCGCACAACAGGACGGTCAGCAGGGCCGCCGACCCGGCCAGCGCCATGTCCCGGTGCGCGTCCCAGATGTCGCCCTGCTGGCCGTTGTACGCCTCGGCGGCCGCCGGCGCAAGCGCCACCGCGACCCCCCACTCGAACAGCTCGTACAGCGCGCTCGTCGACACCACGACGTCCACCGTCAGCAGCGCGGCAAGGCGTACCCGCAGGCCGCGCCGGTGACGCAGGTAGCCGAAGAGCACGACCGTCGCGGCGGCCCCGTACGCCGCGTGCACCAGGCGGTCGAAGTGGTTGCGCCGCCACCCGAACACCTCGGAGAGCCGGACCCCGAACAACGCGTCGGTCCAGATGTCGTACGGCACGAAGGAGTAGATCCACCGGGCCGCCACCACGTGCAGGGCCAGAAAGGCCAGCACCGCCAGGGACGACGACAGCGGCAGCCGGTGACGGCGCCGGGCGACGGTCAGCAGCACCACGCCCACCACCGTCAAAGAGTTGTGCAGTGCCTGCTCGACCGGCCACAGTGGACGCCACCAGGTGGCGGCGGCCAGCACGAGGAACACGCCGAACGCCCACCGGTAGGGGGCCGGTCGGGGCGGGGGTCCGGTCGCTGTCACCGGCCCACGATCGCAGCCGGCGGTCGCCGCCGGGAACCGCCCAGGTCACGGATTCACCACGATCGCCCCCCGGTCGACGCTGGACGGCCCGCGACGCGGTGACGCCGGGGGCGACCGGTCAGCCCGGCGTCGGCCCGCGCTGGATGGGGACCCGCACGGCGCCCGGAGCGCCAACCGGGACGCCGGACGGGCCAACCGGTACGCCGGACGGGGTGAGCAGCCCCCAACGGTCGGCGTGCAGCAGGGCCCCGGTGCGGTTGTCGGCGCCCAGCCGGGCGTACAGGCTGGCCAGCACCCGGTACATCTCGCGCTGCGAGTAGCCGACCGCGCGGGCCAGGCTCGCCACGGTGACGCCGTCGACCAGGGCCCGCAGCCAGGACACCTCCCG
>DASVVF010000683.1:0-4469 GCA_036386695.1 Catenuloplanes sp.
GGCCGTCCTCCGCGCGGATGATCCGGGCCGCCTCGTCGAGCTCCGGGAAATAGTCACCGAGGTCGCGGCAGAAGTTCGGGGTCTGGTGGGCGAGCAGGCTGCGACCGTATTTGCGCAGGTCCAGGGCGTAGAAGTCCCAACCCCGTTCGACGAAGAAGTCGGCCAGGTGGGTCTGGAAGAAATAGTCGATGAACCCGTGTACGTACAGCACCGCCCGGCGGGTCGGCTCCTCGGCGCGCCGACGAACCAGCGTCGCGACGACCGGCCCCTCGTCGTCCGAGCCGAGCTCGATGGTCTGCCGCTCGTACGGCGGGCCTAGTACGTCGGTTTCCATCCCGGCCACGTTACCCGCCAGTACACCGGTGTGGGGACCCATAGCAGATCAACGCCGCCGGGCCGGGGTTATCCACAACGGGCGCCCGTCCACAGGCCGCACCGACCGATGGTGGCGCGGTTGAGCCGGTGCGGCCAGGCTGATCGGCGAGTCGACTCGGACCACCCAACGGACCTCGACACCGAGGAGTGCCAGTGTTCGACACGAACGTCACCATCGTAGGGAACGTCTTAACCGCGCCGGAATGGCGGCGTACCACCAACACCAACTCGCTTGTCGCGAACTTCAAGGTCGCCTCCACCGCCCGTCGCCTCGACCGGGAGAGCGGCCGTTGGATCGACGGCAACAGCCTGCGGGTACGCGTCAACTGCTGGCGCAAGCTCGCCGAGGGGGTCGCGTCCTCCGTCATGGTCGGCGACCCGGTCGTCGTCGTCGGACGCCTCTACACCCGCGACTGGACCGACACGGAAGGCAACCCGCGCACCCTCTACGAGATGGAGGCGGTGGCGGTCGGTCACGACCTGGCTCGTGGTCGCGGTCGATTCCAACGCAACCGGCCAACACTGGCAACCAGTGCCGTCGAGGATTCGCAGGCCGACACCCAGGTGCGCGGCGAGGTCACCGAACCGGTGCCGTACGACCTGGCACCGGCGCGGCCGGGGGAGGGGCTGTTCGGCGATGGCGACCCCCAGTTCCTCGACGGCCTGCCCGGTGTCGACGACGAGCGGCGATCCGCCAATGACGCGCTGCTGATCCGCGCCGGCGTCGTCGCTGAGGGGCTTGACGGCGCTGAGGGGCTTGACGGCGCTGAGGGGCTTGACGGCGCTGAGGGGCTCGACGGCGCTGAGGGGCTTGACGGCGCTGAGGGGCTTGACGGCGCTGAGGGGCTCGACGGAACTGAACGGCTTGCTGGCGAAGGGCTGAACTCCGCTGACGAGGAGTTCGGCGGGGGTGTGCGCCCCACTGCGGCCGGCGGGCTGGACGGGCCCGGGCCGGCGGCGGTCCGGCGTTCCCGGCGCGCTCGCGCCGCGGTCTCCGTACCGGCCTAGGCCTTCGCGGGCCCTGAGACCGCCGCCGTCCCGGGTACACGTCCCCCGGCGCCCGGGACGGCGGTTCCCCGCCACCCACACCCCTCGATCGGGTCGGTGGCTAGGCTGCCCCGCGGAGGTGGTGGCAGGTGAGCGCAGCCCGGCGGCTCGACCGACGGCTCATGGCGGCGGACGCGGCCGGCCTGATGGCCGGGTTCGCCCTCGATCTCGCTTTCGGTGACCCACGACGGTGGCACCCGGTGGCCGGGTTCGGGCGGGCCGCGGCCGCTCTGGAACACCGGATGTACGCCCCGAACCGGCGGGCCGGTGCCGCGTTCACGGCAGTGGCCGTCGGTGTGCCGGTACTGGTCGGCGCGGCGGTCGCCTACGCCACCCGGCGTACGCCGGGGCTGCGGGCGGGGGTCGTCGCGGCCGGCACCTGGTCGGTGCTGGGTGGCCGGACGCTGCGGGCGGAGGCCGCCACCATGGCCGGGCATCTGGAACGGGCGGACGTCACGGCGGCCCGGGAACGCCTCGGGCACCTGTGCGGTCGCGACCCCTCGTCCCTGGACGAGCCGGACCTGTCCCGCGCCACCGTCGAGTCGGTCGCCGAGAACACCTCCGACGCCGTGGTGGCGCCACTGTTCTGGGGGGCGGTCGCCGGCCTGCCGGGACTGGTGGGCTACCGCACGGCCAACACCCTCGACGCGATGGTCGGGCACCGCTCGGCGCGCTACGCCCGGTTCGGCACGCCGGCCGCCCGCCTCGATGACGCCCTCAACCTGCTGCCGTCCCGGCTCACCGCGCTGCTGACCCTGACCGGCGCCCCACTGGTGGGTGGCCGACCCGCCGAGGTGTGGCGGGTGTGGCGGCGCGACCGCAACGACCATCCCAGCCCGAACGCCGGGCAGTGCGAGTCGGCCATGGCCGGAGCGTTGGGCGTCCGCCTCGGCGGCCGCAACGTCTACTTCGGACGGACGGAGGTGCGGCCGTTCCTCGGTGACGGGCCGAAACCCGTGGCGCGGCACATCCGGGCGGCGGCGCGGATATCCGGCGCCGTGGGTCTGGCCGCGGTGGCCATCGCAGCCACCGGCAGGGCGCTGGCCGGAAGGGCGTCGGCAAATGCGGCGCGGGCGACGACGTCCGGCGGGTCGCGATGAATGGCGGGCTGTTGGTCGCCGGGACCACGTCCGACGCCGGTAAGAGCGTGTTGACCGCCGGGATCTGCCGGTGGCTGCACCGGCGCGGTGTCAAGGTGGCCCCGTTCAAGGCGCAGAACATGTCCAACAACTCGGCGGTCGTGCTGGCCGCCGACGGCCGCGCCGGCGAGATCGGCCGGGCCCAGGCCATGCAGGCCGCCGCGTGCGGGCTGGCGCCGGACATCCGGTTCAACCCGGTCCTGCTCAAGCCGGGCAGTGACCTGTCCAGTCAGGTGGTTCTGCTCGGCGAGGCGGTCGACACGGTCACCGCCGGCAACTACCGCGCCCTGCGCCCCCGCCTGGCCGACACGGTCTTCGCCACCTTCGCCGAGCTGCGCGCGGAGTACGACGCGGTCATCTGCGAGGGGGCCGGCAGCCCAGCCGAGATCAACCTGCGCGACGGCGACTTCGTCAACATGGGTCTGGCCCGCCACGCCGGCCTGCCGGCGATCGTGGTCGGTGACATCGACCGGGGCGGGGTGTTCGCCGCGCTGTTCGGCACCGTTGCCCTGCTGTCCGCTGAGGACCAGGCATTGGTCAGCGGCTTTGTCATCAACAAGTTCCGCGGTGACCTGGGCCTGTTGCGCCCCGGCCTCGACATGATCACACAGCTGACCGGGCGGCCCGTCCACGGTGTCGTGCCGTGGCACCTGGATCTGTGGCTGGACGCGGAGGACTCGCTGGCCTACGGGCGGGTGTTGGGGCGCCCCGCCGCGCCGCGCGGCGACCAGTGGTTGCGGGTGGCGGTGGTGCGCCTGCCGCGCATCTCCAACGCCACCGACGTGGAAGCGCTGGCCACCGAACCGGGCGTGCGGGTCCGGCTGACCGTCGAGCCCGCCGAACTGGCCGAAGCCGACCTGGTGGTCCTGCCGGGATCGAAGGCCACCGTCGCGGACCTGGCCTGGCTACGCGAAACCGGGTTGGCCGACGCCGTGGCGGCGCACGCGGCGTCGGGTCGTCCGGTGCTCGGCATCTGCGGCGGCTTCCAGATGCTGTCGACCGCGATCCACGACGATGTCGAGAGCCGGCAGGGGACCGTGGCGGGGCTGGGACTGCTGCCGGTCGAGATCACCTTCGCTGCCGGCAAGACCCTGGCCCGTCCGGCGGGCACGGCGTACGGGTCGGTACCGGTGCACGGCTACGAGATCCACCACGGCTTCGTCTCCCGCGCCGAGGCGGGTCTGCCGCCGTTGCTGCGCCACGCCGACGGGCGGGCGGAGGGGGCGGCTGTCGAGAACGTGTTCGGCACCCACTGGCACGGGACGTTCGAGGCTGACGGGTTCCGTCGGCGGTTCCTGACCGAGGTCGCCCGGCTGGCCGGGCGGCACGGCTTCCGGGTGGCGCCGGACACCCGCTTCGCCGCCGTCCGCGAGCACGGGCTCGACATTCTCGGCGATCTGGTCGAGGAGCACCTCGACACCGCCGCCCTGTGGCGTCTGGTGGAGTCCGGCCCGCCGGCCGGGCTGCCGTTCATCGCGCCCGGCGCACCGTAGGCGGCCGACCGGTGGTGCGGCTGGAGACGTACGCGGACCTCGCCGCGCGGGTGCTCGCCGGTCCGGCCCGGCTGGGCCGGTGCCGGCTGGTGGCCATCGACGGGCCGAGTGCGGCGGGCAAGAGCCGCTTCGCCGACCGGCTTGCCGCCGCCGGCGACGAGCGGCCCCCGGTGGTGCACACGGACGATCTCCTCGACGGCTGGCAGGATCAGCTCACCTTCTGGCCCCGGCTGGAGCGCTGGGTGCTGGCGCCGCTGCGGGCCGGTCGTCCCGGCCGGTACCGCCGGTACGACTGGCACGAACGGCGATTCGGTGACGAGTGGACCGTGGTGCCGCCGGTGCCGGTGATCCTCCTGGAAGGGGTGAGCACCGCCCGGGCGGTGCTGCGTCCGGAGCTGACCGTGTCGGTGTTCGT
>DASVVF010000684.1:0-4960 GCA_036386695.1 Catenuloplanes sp.
ATCCCGGTGACGAAGATGTGCCTGAGCTGCCGGTTCTTCGACGGGTACGCCTACCCGGGCAGCAACCAACCGCATCACTGCTGGCTGGTGGACAGCCCGTTCGGCCATCAGGATCTGCGGTTGCGCTGCCCGGAGGCGCAGCCGGGGATCGGCCCCACCGAGGCACCGGCGGCATGAGGCACACCGGCCCCGCACTACCAGGGCCGGTGCGCCCCGCACTACCAGGGCCGGTTCGACCTGTACGCCGCCAAGCAGGTCCTGCCGCGGCTGCCCTGACCGGGTCCGGCTGACCGGGGGCGCGTTTGCCGGTCGTGGCGGCGGGGCAAACCGGCCGAGCCATGAAACTACCTTTCCATTCCCCCCGGCTCCGGCGGGCCGCCCGACAACATTTCGGGTGGTCCTCGTTGCGTTCGGGCCAGCTGGCCGCCATGCGCGCGGTCCTCAAGGGCCGCGACGCGCTCGTCGTCCTGCCCACCGGCGCCGGCAAGTCGGCGATCTACCAGGTCCCGGCGACGCTGCTGAACGGCCCGACGGTGGTCATCTCCCCGCTGTTGGCGCTGCAACAGGACCAGATCGCCGCGCTCAACGAGCGGGCGTCGGCCACCCTGCGGGCGGTGCGGGTCAGCTCCGCGGAGACCCCGCACCAGCAGCAGGACGCGCTGCGGGAGCTGCGGGACGGCACGGCGCGGTTCCTGTTCATCACCCCGGAGCAGCTGAGCAACCCGGACCGGCTGGCCGAGGTGCGGGCCCTGCGCCCCGCGCTGGTGGCGGTGGACGAGGCACACTGCATCTCCGCCTGGGGTCACGACTTCCGCCCGGATTACCTGGCCCTGGGGCAGCTGATCCAGGCCCTCGGGCGCCCGCCGGTGCTGGCGTTGACCGCGACGGCGTCCCCGCCGGTGCGCGACGACATCGTCGCCCGTCTCGACCTGCGCCGCCCCGAGATCATGGTGTCCGGGTTGGACCGGGACAACCTGCTGCTCGAGGTGGCCCACTGCCCGGACGAGGACTACCGGTGGCGGCGGCTGACCACCCTGCTCGACGAGGGGCGGCGGCCGGGCATCGTGTACGTGCCCACCCGGCGGGCCGCCGAGGAGCTGGCCGGGCGCCTCACGGGGGCCGGGTATCCGGCCGAGTTCTACCACGGTGGGATGGCCGCCGGCCCCCGACAGCAACGCCACGAGGACTTCCTCGACGACCGGGTCGAGATCATGGTGGCCACGTCGGCCTTCGGCATGGGTATCGACAAGCCCAATATCCGGTGGGTGGCGCACATGGCCCTGCCCGACTCCCCGGACAGCTACTTCCAGGAGATCGGCCGCGCGGGTCGCGACGGTGCGCTGTCCCGGGCGGTGCTGCTGTGGCGGGCCGAGGACGAGGCCATCCAGCGGTTCTTCAGCGGCGGCTCGCCCGATCCCGCCGAGCTGGCCCAGCTGGCCGGGTTGCTGCGCTCGGACTCCTGGACCAAGACGGCACTGCGGGAGAAGACCGGTCTCGGGGCGCGCAAGCTGGGCCAGTTGGTTGCCCTGCTGGAGCAGGCCGGAGCGGCCACCACGACGACCGGCAACCAGCTGACGGCTCCGCCGCACGCGCCGGCACCGGATGAGTCGGCGGCGGCCGCGGTGGCCGAGTCCGAGCGCCAGCAGACGGTGCAGCGGTCCCGCACCGACATGATGCGCGCGTTCGCCCAGACCCGTACCTGCCGCAGCCAGACCCTGCTGGCCTACTTCGGCGAGCACCTGCGCCGACCGTGCGGCCACTGCGACAACTGCCTCTACGGCGAGGTGCCGCCGGCCGAGCCGGCCCACGGCCCGTTCGCGGTGCACAGCGCGGTGCGCCACCAGGAGTGGGGCGCCGGCATGGTGATGGGCTACGAGGACAACAAGATGACCGTTCTCTTCGACGACGTCGGTTACAAGACGCTGTCCGTGCCGGTGGTGCAGCGGCAGGGTCTGCTGGTCGCCGAGCGGCGCTGACCTATTCTGATCCAGATTCAGTGCTTTCCCACAAGGAGGAACGTGGCGTGACCGACCAGCCGGTGTACTCGCAGCTCGGTTTCACCGATGGGCAGTGGAGCCTGCTCGTCGGCCTGCCCCAGGCGGTGTTGACCGCGGCCAGCGCCGCGGAGTCCGACGGCGCCCGGCGCACCATGGCCGAGGGCGCGGCCGGCCTGGACGCCATCGCCGGTGGGCGGGAGGCGGCCAGTGCGCTGGTCGCCGAGATCGCGCGGGAGCTGGTGCTGCGGGTCGGCGACCCGGAGCAGGGCGAGGAGTTGCCGGTGATCTCCCCGTCGGACCCGGCGGCGTACATCGCGGACGTGTTGAACCGGGCGCGGGAGGCCTCGCAGCTGTTGGCGGCGCGGGTCGACGACGGCGACGCCGGGGCGTACCGGCACTGGCTGGTGAAGATCGCCGACCAGGTCGTCTCGGCGTCCTCCAGCGGCGGTGTGCTGGGTCTCGGTGGGGACCAGGTGACCGAGGACGAGCGCCGGTTCCGCGACGAGTTGGCGCGGGTGTTGACCGACTGATCAGGCGTCGATCACGCGTGGTGGTGGCCCCGTCTCCATTGATGGTCAGCGCTTGACGATCGTTCAGGTGCCGGTTACGGTGCGGTTCAATCCAGATCTATCGCCTTTTCTGGGTCCACCACCACTGTGAAGGAGTGGGGACGCATATGACAGCTTCCCATCGCGCGCCGCTTCAAGGGCGCACCCGCTGGCGCCGCTTCGGCGCCATGATCACGCTTTCCACCGCTGCCTCGGCAGGGGTCCTGATGCTGCTCTCCGACGGCGCGATCGCGGCGGGCTTCATGGTGTCCGGACAGCAGTTCAAGGTCTCCGCGGACAAGCTCGAGGCCACCGGCTTCGTCCAGTACGGCACCGTCGCCGCCCGCGGCAACATTCTGGCCCAGGGCGCCCAGAAGGAGCCGGTCGCCGTCTCCGCCATGCGCACCGCGACCCTGACCAACCTGTGCCAGTCGGTCTATACCCCCATTGTGGGCGGAGTCGTTCTGCGGATCGAGGCCGGCGACCCGAAGAGGGGCGGCCCGGCCTCGGCGACCAACATGACCGTCGACATGGAACGCCTCGAGGGTGACGCCGTCTTCAAGGACATCGAGATCGGCCGTGACGCCGGCACGTTGACCATGGGAACCGCCGACGAGGCCAAGTACGAGTGGGAGCGCAAGCAGCGGCAGAAGGGCTTCTTCGCCCAGCAGTCCTCGCACCTCGAGATCACCGGTTTGAAGCAGGTGGCCTGGGCCACCTCGGCCGGCGAGTTCAAGCTGAAGAACCTGCACCTGTCGCTGAGCAAGGACCGGAAGAACGAGTGCTTCCCGGGCGAGGTCAAGCCGGAAAGCGAAGAAGACGAGGAATAAGCACGACGGGTGACGGCGGGGGGCGCTTCGGCGCCCCTCGCCGCATGTCAGGGGCCTGTGGCGTCACGTGAAAAAGGTTCATGTCGTTGTCGCCAACTCTTGACGACGTCGAAACATGCGAATACCGTCACGCCTATCTGGAAAGCTTGCGTTTTCTGGGTCAGCGGTCGACACACAGTCGACCTACGATCAAGGAGATCGATATGGGTCGTTCGTTCACTGGTTCCCCCCGCAACTTCGCCCGGATCGGCGCCGCTGGCTTCCTGGCCGCAGCCGGCCTCGTGGCCATGCCGTCCGGCCCGGCCTTCGCCGCCCCGGCCACCACCGTCAGCCCGGCCGGGCACAACTACACCGCCAAGCTGGTCGACGGCACCACCGCCGACTTCGTCGTCGGCACGACGACCGTGCAGTGCAGCCGCTCGCAGAACACCGGCGCGGTGCCGGCCGAGCCGGCGAACAGCAGCGCCGACGGTCCCGTCGTCTCGCCGCTCACCACCCCGCCGACGTTCAGCGACGCCGAGGGCGACGCCTGCCCCACCAGCACCCTGTTCACCACCGCACAGACGATCGCCAACACCACCAACGGTCCCTGGACGATCGGTCTGCAGTACGACGCGGCCGGCTCGACCGGCACGCTGACCATCCCGCAGGGCGGTGTCATCACGAAGATCTCCGGTCTGGCCAGCTGCACGGTCACCGTCGCCCCCACCGGCCCGGCATCCTTCACCGGTAAGTGGATCCCGGGCACGGCCACCCAGGCGCCTCGGCTGGACTTCTCCGCCGGCGCCACCCTGCCGATCAAGGTCACCGGCGGTTTCGGCTGCCCGCGGACCGCCACCACGGCCGCCTTCACCGCGGTGTACGAGGTGACGAACACGACCGACCCGGCGCAGCAGATCGCCGTCACGGCCGGCCCGACCACCGAGCCGACCCCGACCACGGAGCCGACGCCGACCACGGAGCCGACCGAGCCGACCCCGACCACGGAGCCGACCGAGCCGACGCCGGCCGCCTGAGCTCGACCCTGAGCCGGCGCCACCGCGCCGACCGCACCACCCGCCACGGCCTGCCGATCAACCGATCGGCAGGCCGTCGGTCGTCGCGGCAGGCACCTCGCTGCCTCGATGCGTCACCGCCCACAGCCGGGGCGGCGGGTCAGTCCACCTCGGCGGCGTCCGGTAGGCCGGCGGCGCGGGCGGCGGCGCTCGGGCCCAGGAACGGCACCAGCACCAGATAGGTCAGGTCGGGCAGTTGGTCGGGGAGCTCCGCCGCCCGCCCGGTCGACACGAAATCGAAGATCACCCCGTACACGCCGGCGATGACGGCCTGCACCACGCCGATCGGCACCGGCGGCTGCCCGGCCCGCTTGGGCGCGTCGGCGAAGAAGTCGATGTAGCTGCCCAGCAGCGCTCGGCGGCACGCCAGCGCCCTGGGGCCGGCGGCCAGCACCTCCACCACCGCCAGCGACGCAAACGCGGGCTCCGCCGCCAGGATCCGCAACAGGGTGTCCAACCCCCGGTGCATCCGTTCCGGCCACCGGCTCGGCTGGCTGTACGCCACCGCCACGGTCTTCTGCATCAGCTCC
>DASVVF010000685.1:0-4182 GCA_036386695.1 Catenuloplanes sp.
TCGACCCGGCGGTGACCGCCGCGGCGGTGCGGATGGTGGTCGAGGAGGATCTCGCCGACCACATCGACCTCAACTTCGGGTGTCCGGTGCCGAAGGTGACCCGCCGGGGCGGCGGTGCGGCGTTGCCGTGGCGGCGCCGGCTGTTCGCCCGGATCGTGCGCGGGGCGGTCGCGGCGGCCGCGCCGGCCGGGGTGCCGGTGACCGTCAAGATGCGCAAGGGCATCGACGAGGAGCACCTGACGTACGCCGACGCCGGCCTGATCGCCCAGGACGCCGGGGTGGCCGCCGTGGCGTTGCACGCCCGCACGGCGGCGCAGCGCTATTCGGGGACCGCCGACTGGGACGCGATCGCCGATCTCAAGGCCCGCCTGGACATCCCGGTGCTGGGCAACGGGGACGTGTGGGAGGCCGACGACGCGCTGCGGATGATGGCGCACACCGGCGCCGACGGGGTGGTCGTCGGCCGGGGCTGTCTGGGTCGCCCCTGGCTCTTCGCCGACCTGGTCTCGGCGTTCGACGGCCGCCCGGAGCGGGTCATGCCCAGCCTGGGTGAGGTCACCCGGGTGATGCGCCGGCACGCCGAGCTGCTCACCGCCGCGTTCGCCGCCGGGCGGGCGCAGCGCGTCGGCGAGCCGGGCGGTCCGGGGCGGGCCGCCTGGGGGGAACGCGACGGCTGCACGGACTTCCGTAAGCACGTCGCCTGGTACCTGAAGGGCTTCCCGGTCGGTGGCGACCTGCGGCGCTCGCTGAACATGGTCTCCTCGTTGGCCGAGCTGGACGACCTGCTGGGCAAGCTGGACGGTGACGTGCCGTTCCCGGTGGAGACCCTGGGCCAGCCCCGGGGCCGGACGAACGCACCCGGCAAGGTCTTCCTGCCGGACGGCTGGCTGGCCGACCGGGAGGCGGACACCGTGCCCGACGGCGCGGAGCTGGCCGACTCCGGCGGCTGACCCCGACACCGTGGACGATGAGTCGCTTCATTCAGGCGGCGTTCGCGGTGGCCGGCGTGCTGGCCCTGGAGGGAATCCCCAACTAGGCCGGCCCGTACGGGCGATGCTGCGTGGAATTGCTCGTGGGAACGTTCCCAGGACTACGAACGGGCGTTCGGGTGTCGTTGTGTGTGCCACTGGTCACCGAACCGTCGTGACAACGGCTCCGGTGGCCTAGTGTTCCCCTTCTTGAACGGCCGTTAATGCGACGACGGCGCGAGGGAGGCACTGGTGGACGCCCGGACCAACCCACGGAAGTACGTCTATGACTTCGCCGAAGGCAACAGGGACCTCAAGGACCTGCTGGGCGGAAAGGGCGCCAATCTGGCGGAGATGACCAACATCGGGCTGCCCGTCCCTCCCGGATTCACCATCACCACCGAGGCCTGTCAGGCGTACCTGACCAGCGGTCGGCGCCCGGACGGGCTGGACGGGGAGATCGACGCCCACCTGGCCGCGCTGGAGGCCACCATGGGCCGTCGGCTGGGTGACCCGGCCGACCCGCTGCTCGTCTCGGTGCGCTCCGGCGCCAAATTCTCCATGCCCGGCATGATGGAGACCGTCCTCAACGTGGGTCTCAACGACGCCAGCGTCGCCGGGCTCTCCGCCCAGGCCGCCGGCACCGCCGACGCCACCGGTTCGCCGGCCGCGGACCGGTTCGCCTGGGACTCGTACCGACGGCTGATCCAGATGTTCGGCAAGACCGTCTGCGACGTGCCCGGCGAGGCCTTCGAGCACGCCCTCGACGAGGCCAAGAGCGCCAAGGGGACCACCAACGACCTCGACCTGGACGCCGCCGACCTGCGCACGCTCGTCGAGGCGTACAAGAAGATCTTCGTGGAGCACACCGGCCGGGACTTCCCGCAGGATCCCCGCGAACAGCTCGACCTGGCGATCGGGGCGGTGTTCGGGTCGTGGAACGCCGACCGGGCGGTGCTCTACCGCCGCCAGGAGCGGATCCCGGCGAATCTCGGCACCGCGGTCAACGTGGTGGCGATGGTCTTCGGCAACCTGGGACCGGACTCCGGCACCGGGGTCGCCTTCACCCGGGACCCGGGCACCGGCGCCCCGGGCGTCTACGGTGACTACCTGGTCAACGCGCAGGGCGAGGACGTGGTCGCCGGCATCCGCAACACCGTGCCGCTGCAGGACCTGGAGCGGCTCGACAAGCGCTCGTACGACCAGCTGCTCGAGATCATGGCCACCCTCGAGGGGCACTACCGCGACCTGTGCGACATCGAGTTCACCATCGAGCGCGGCACGCTGTGGATGCTGCAGACCCGGGTCGGCAAGCGCACCGCGGCGGCGGCCTTCACCATCGCCGGGCAGCTGGTCGACGAGGGTGTCATCGACCTGGACGAGGCGTTGCACCGGGTCTCCGGCGCGCAGCTGGCCCAGCTGATGTTCCCCCGCTTCGACCTGGCGGCCGGCCCCGTCCCGCTGACCCGCGGCATCGGGGCGTCACCCGGAGCGGCCGTCGGGACCGTCGTGTTCGAGTCCGCGCGGGCGGTCGAGCTGGCCGCCGAGGGGCAGGCGGTGATCCTGGTGCGCCGGGAGACCAACCCCGACGACCTGCCCGGCATGATCGCCGCCCAGGGGATCCTGACCGCCCGCGGCGGCAAGACCAGCCACGCGGCGGTCGTCGCCCGGGGCATGGGCAAGACCTGTGTGTGCGGGGCCGACTCGATGGTCGTCGACACCGCGGCGCGCCGCGTCACCGTGGGCGGGCACACCCTGGGCGAGGGCGACACGATCTCGATCGACGGCACCACCGGGCAGGTCTACCTCGGTGAGGTGCCGGTGCGGCCCTCCGAGGTGGTCCAGTACTTCGAGGGCGACCTGGATCCGTTGGTGGTGCCCGACCCGCTGGTGGCGGCCGTACACCGGATCCTGAGCCACGCCGATGACCGGCGGCGGCTGCGGGTACGCACCAACGCCGACACCGGCGTGGACGCCGGCCGGGCCCGGCGCTTCGGTGCCGAGGGGATCGGCCTGTGCCGGACCGAGCACATGTTCCTCGGCGACCGCCGCGAACTGGTGGAACGGCTGATCCTGGCGCACACCGACGCCGAGCGCCGGTCGGCCCTGGACGCGCTGCTGCCGTTGCAGCGGGCGGACTTCGTGGAGATCTTCCGCGAGATGGACGGCCTGCCGGTGACGGTGCGGCTGATCGACCCGCCGCTGCACGAGTTCCTTCCGTCGCTGGAGGAGTTGGCGGTGAGCGTGGCGGTGGCCCGCGAGCGCGGTGAGGAGGCGGCCGAGGACGAACGCCTGCTCGCGGCCGTGCGCCGGATGCACGAGGAGAACCCCATGCTCGGGCTGCGCGGGGTGCGCCTGGGTCTGGTGATCCCCGGCCTGTTCGCGATGCAGGTACGCGCGATCGTCGAGGCGGCGGTCGCCCGCACCCGCGACGGCGGCCACGCCCGGCCGGAGATCATGGTGCCGCTGGTCGGGGCGGTGCAGGAACTGGAGACGGTACGCGTGGAAGCCGAGAAGATCATCGCCGAGGTGGTCGGTGACTCCGGCGTGGAGGTGCTGATCGGCACGATGATCGAGGTGCCCCGGGCGGCCCTGACCGCCGCGCAGATCGCCGAGGCGGCCGAGTTCTTCTCCTTCGGCACCAACGATCTCACCCAGATGGCCTGGGGCTTCTCCCGTGACGACGTGGAGGGGGCGTTCTTCTGGCGCTACCTGGAGCTGGGGATCTTCGGCATCTCACCCTTCGAGTCGATCGACCGCGACGGGGTCGGCCGGTTGATCCGCATCGCCGCCGAGGAGGGCCGCGCCGCGCGTCCCGCGCTCAAGCTGGGCGTGTGCGGGGAACACGGTGGCGACCCGGAGTCGGTGCACTTCTTCCACGAGGTCGGCCTGGACTACGTGTCGTGTTCGCCGTTCCGGGTGCCGGTCGCCCGGCTGGAAGCGGGCCGGGCCGCCGTCGGCTCGGTCGGCTCGGACAGCCGCTGACCCACGGCGCCGGGCGCTGACCCACGGCGTCTGGCCGCCGGGCGCTGACCCGGGCGCTCACCCACGGCGTCTGGCCGCCGGGCGCTGCCCCACGGCCTTGCGGGCCGGGGGTCGGTGGCCGGGCGGCGCGGGTGCGTCGGCCGGCCGACCGGTGGCCGTGGGGCGCGCCGGCGCGGGTCAGCGCAGGGTGTCCAGGGCGATCCGGATCCGCAGCAGCAGTGCCTCGTCG
>DASVVF010000686.1:0-6936 GCA_036386695.1 Catenuloplanes sp.
CGGACCCGACCGGCACCACCCCGTTCCAGAAGGGCCAGGTCGAGGTCACCGGCAGCGCGTGGGCCAACGACCCCAACTACGCCGGGGAAGTTGTCCGGGTCGAGCTCGCGCCGACCACGGTGACGTTGACCCGCGCTCCGGCGGCGGTCGAGGCACTGATGTGAGCGCCGGGAGTGGGGGCCGACGCCGTCGGCGTCGGCCTCCACTCCCGCCGCCGCTGCCCGGCGACCCCTCGGCCCGGCGGTGCGCGTTTCCCGTGTCGGGTCTGTGGTCGCGAGTCCGGATCCTGGGGGGCGGCACTCGCCGGATGGACCCGCCAGTGACATAGCGGACACTGCCGGTGAGCCGACAGCGTGCAAGGATGCGGGTATCCGCGTCACCGGAGGTAGTTGGCATGGCTGCGTGCGTACACATCGACGAGATCGCCGGCGGCGGACCGGCACCGACTACATCCACCGGATGCGAGGAGTGCCTGCGGGACGGCAGCGGCTGGGTCCATCTGCGGCTGTGCCAGGACTGCGGGCATGTGGGCTGCTGCGACTCCTCGCCGAACCGGCACGCCACCGCGCACTTCCACGGCACCGGCCATCCGGTCGTCCGCTCCTTCGAGCCGGGTGAGGCCTGGCGCTGGTGCTTCGTCGACGAGGTCGCCGGGTGACCGCGCCGGCGGCGGGAAGCTCCCCCAAACCGGTCCTGCTCACCGTCGACGACGACCCGTCGGTGTCCCGGGCGGTCGCCCGCGACCTGCGCCGCAGGTACGGGGCCGACTACCGCGTCGTGCGGGCCGACTCCGGTGCCGACGCGGTCGACGCCCTGAAGGAGATCCGCCGTCGGGGTGAGCGGGTCGCCGTGGTGCTGGCGGACTACCGGATGCCGCAGATGAACGGCATCGAGTTCCTGGAACTGGCGATGGACCTGTTCCCACAGGCGCGTCGGGCGCTGCTGACCGCGTACGCGGACACCGACGCGGCGATCCAGGCGATCAACGTGGTGGACGTCGACCACTACCTGCTCAAGCCGTGGGAGCCGCCGGAGGAGAAGCTGTACCCGATCATCGACGCGTTGATCGAGACCTGGCGGGCCAGCCGCGACGAGTCGACCACCGAGACGAAGGTGGTCGGCCACCGCTGGTCGCAGCACTCGTACGACGTGCGCGACTTCCTGGCCCGCAACTCCGTGCCTTACCGCTGGTTCAGCGCCGACGAGCCGGAGGGCCAGCGCCTGATGACGGCGGCGAACGCCGGGCCGGCCGATGTGCCGCTGGTCCTGCCGCCCGACGGTACGGCGTTGGTCTCCCCGAGCATCGCCGAGTTGGCGGCCCGGGTGGGGCTGTCCACGATGCCGACCGGTGACTTCTACGACGTGGTGATCATCGGTGGGGGGCCGGCGGGGTTGGGGTCCGCGGTGTACGCGGCCTCGGAGGGGTTGCGCACCGTCCTGGTCGAGCGCCGCGCCACCGGCGGTCAGGCCGGGCAGAGTTCCCGGATCGAGAACTACCTGGGCTTCCCGGACGGTGTGTCGGGTGGTCAGCTCACCGACCGGGCCCGCCGCCAGGCGGTGAAGTTCGGCGCGGAGGTGTTGACCGCCCGTTCGGTGATCGGCGTGGAGGTGCGCGGCTCCAGCCGGGTGGTCCGGTTCGCCGACGGCGGCGAGATCGCCGCGCACACCGTCATTCTGGCCTCCGGGGTGGCGTACCGGGAGCTTTCCGCCGACGGTGCCGCGGACCTGGTGGGCCGGGGGGTGTTCTACGGCTCGGCCGCCACCGAGGCGCCCGGCTGCGCCGGGCAGCACGTGGTGGTGGTCGGCGGGGCGAACTCGGCCGGGCAGGCGGCGGTGTTCTTCGCCCGGCACGCCGCGAAGGTCACGCTGGCGGTCCGCGGGTCCGACCTCGAACGCTCGATGTCCCAGTATCTGGTCGAGCAGGTGCGCAACACCCCGGGTATCGAGGTGCGCACCAGCACCCGGGTGCGGGCCTGCCTCGGCGAGGGGCACCTGGAGCGGGTCCGGCTGGTCGACGACAGCACCGGGCGGATCGACGAGTCGGACGCCAGCCACCTGTTCATCTTCATCGGCGCCGCGCCGCTGACCGACTGGCTGCCGCCGGAGGTGCTGCGCGACCCGGCCGGCTTCGTGCTGACCGGTCCGGACCTGCTCCGCGACGGGCGGCGGCCGCCGGGCTGGACCCTCGACCGGGACCCGTACCTGCTGGAGTCGAGCGTGCCAGGGGTGTTCGTCGCCGGTGACGTGCGGGCCCAGTCCGTCAAGCGGGTCGCCTCGGCGGTCGGCGAGGGCGCGATGGCGGTCACGCTGGTCCACCGGTATCTGGAGGCGCAGTGACCGGACCGGGAGGCGAAGTGACCGGGATCGAGCGGCTCGGCACCGACGAGCTACGCACCCTGTTCCTCTTCGAGTCGCTGGCCGAGGACCAGCTCGCCTGGCTGGTGGAGCATGGCCGGGTCGAGTACTCGGCCGCCGGCGAGCTGGTGTACGCGGAGGGCGCACCCGCCACCTGCTTCTTCGTGCTGCTCGGGGGCACCATCGTGATGCGCCGGCGGGTCGAGGGCACCGACGTCGATATCCTGCGCACCAACCAGCGGGGCGCGTACGCCGGGGCGATGCAGTCCTACCTGCAGACCAGCGAGCCGCAGCAGTACTGGGGCTCGGTCGAGGCGGTCACCGGATGCCGGTTCTTCGTGCTGCCGGCGGACGAGTTGGGGCCGACCCTGCGCACCTGGTTCCCGATGGCGATGCACCTGCTGGAAGGGCTGTTCTTCGGGACGCGCACCAGCCAGACCGTGGTGGGCCAGCGGGAGCGGCTGCTGTCGCTGGGCCGGCTGTCGGCGGGCCTGACCCACGAGCTGAACAATCCCGCGGCGGCCGCCGTCCGGGCCACCGCGGCGCTGCGCGAGCGGGTCACCAAGATGCGCCACAAGCTCGCCCTGCTGGCCGGCGGCAACCTCGACACCGAGGCGCTGATCCGGCTGACCGCCGTGCAGGAGGAGGCGGTCGAACGGCTCAGCAAGGCACCGAAGCTGACCCCGATGCAGGCCAGCGACGCCGAGGACGAGCTGATCGACTGGCTGGACCGGCGCGGGTTGGACGCCGGCTGGGAGCTGGCGCCCATCCTGGTCGGTGCGGGGATCGACGCCGACTGGCTGGACCGGATCGCGGACACGGTCCCGGCCGAGCATCTGAGCAACGGCCTGCGCTGGGTGACCTACGCGCTGGAGACCGAGATGCTGATGAACGAGATCAACGACGCGACGCACCGGATCTCCGCGCTGGTCGGTGCCGCCAAGCAGTACTCCCAGCTCGACCGGGCCGCGCACCAGAACATCGACCTGCACGACGGGCTGGACAGCACCCTGGTGATGTTGGGCCGCAAGCTGGCCGGCCTGACCGTCGCCAAGGAGTACGACCGCGGGATTCCGCTGGTACCGGCGTACCCGGCCGAACTGAACCAGGTCTGGACGAACCTCATCGACAACGCGGTGGCGGCGATGTCCGGCGCCGGCACGCTGACCCTGCGGACCCGACTGGACGGGGACTGTGTGCTGGTCGAGGTGGGTGACACCGGCCCCGGGGTGCCGCCGGAGCTGACCCAGAAGATCTTCGAACCGTTCTTCACCACCAAACCGGTGGGCGAGGGCACCGGCCTGGGCCTGGACATCTCGTACCGGATCGTCGTGCAACGCCACCGGGGGGACCTGAGCGTGGTTTCGAGTCCGGGCGACACCAGGTTCCAGGTACGCCTGCCGTTGCGCGAGCCTGCCGCCGACCCGGTCTGAGCCCCGCCGACCCGGTCTGAACCCCCGCCGACCCGGCCGGCGCGCTCAGGTCGCCAGGTCGGCGCCGGTCAGCAGGGCCCGTACGGACACCTCGGCGGCCACCGTCGCCGGGCAGTCGGCGACGATGGCGGCGGTGCCGATGGTTCGCGCGCCGAGCGTCGCCACCACCTCGCCCAGCGCCCGGGACTGGGCTCCGCTGGCGACCCAGTCGTCGACGAGCAGGACCCTGTCGCCGGTGCGCAGGTGCCGGCCGCGTACGCCGAGTCGCAGCTCCCGGCCCCGGTAGTCGGCAGCGGCGGCGGCCCAGGTGACCGGCTCGGCGATCCGCTGCTCGCGACCATCCTTGTACGCCTCCACGAACCCCACCCCCAGCGCGGCCGCCACCAACGGCCCGACCAGGAACCCGGTGACCTCCGGGGCGACCACCACGGTGGGCTGCTCGTCGGGGAACAGGGCGGCGAGGGCCGGCCCCAGCGCGGCGAGCACCAGCGGGTCACGCCACCAACCCGAGCGGTCACTGACCAGGTGGTCGCAGTGTGGTCCCGGGTCCACCCACCGGAACGTCGTGATGAGCCGACCGCGCAGGTTGTCGTCCACCTGCCCATCCTGCTCCCGCCGCGTGGCCACTTTAGGATCGGACGACAGGTCAACGGGATGCAGTGCTCGACGTGCATCAGGCATGCTGTTGCCCGTAACCATGCAGACGTTCCCGGCGGGCCGCGGCTCGCTCAGCCCCGGATCCCGCGCCGGCCTCGGCGCGGCCCTCGTGCTGCTCGCGATCGTGGCCGCGGTGGAACTGGCCGACGGTTCCCAGGTCAACTACGTCGGCCTGCTGGTGGCGGCGCCGTTTCTGGCCGCCGCGTTCGCCGCCTGGCAGGTCGTCGTCGGGGTCGGCGTGCTCGCCACCTCGATGGCGGTCGTGTTCGCGGTGACCGAGACGCCCGTCCGGTTGGCCAATGTGGTCAATATCGTGTGCATCGCCCTGGTGACGCTCAGCGCGGCCGGCGTGGCGGTGATCCGCCAGCGGCAGGCGGAGCGCATCGCCGAACTGTCCAAGCTGGCCTCGGTCGCCCAGCAGGCGGTGCTCCGCCCACTCGGCCCGCAGGTCGGGGCGCTGGCGGTGGCGGGGCGCTACATCTCGGCGACGGCGGCCGCCGATATCGGCGGTGATCTCTACGAGGCGTTGGACACCCCGTACGGGGTGCGGATCATCATCGGCGACGTGCGCGGCAAGGGGCTGGACGCGGTCCGGCTGGCCAGCATCATGCTCGGCTCCTATCGGCACGTGGCGTACGAACGGGCCGATCTGCGCGCCATCGTCTCGGACCTGGACAAGGCCGTCGCCCGCAGCGTCGGTGACGAGGACTTCGTCACCGCGGTGCTGCTCGAAGAGCGCGGCGGCACCCTGACCACGGTGAACTGTGGACACCCGGCGCCGCTGCTGCTGCGTCGCGGCGAGGTCATCGTGCTGGAGCCGCCGGCGCCGGCCCCGCCGCTGGGTTTCATGCCGGTGGTGCGACCGCGGGTCGACCGGCTGGAGCCCGGCGACCGGCTCCTGCTGTTCACCGACGGGCTCGGGGAGGCCCGCCGGGAGGGCGAGTTCTTCCCGACCGCCGAGCGCGCCTGGCGGCTGCTCGGCCACGGGACGGTCGGTGACGGCCTGGCGTCCCTGGAGACCGCGTTGGTCGAGTGGGTGCACGGGCGGCTGGACGACGACATCGCCCTGGTGCTGCTGGAGTACTCCGGTTCGCACCAGGTCACCGCTCCGGCGATGCCCAGCTGGGAAGTCGGCGCGGCCGGCAGCTGACGCCGTCCACCGGTGCCGGCCGCGTGGTGTCTGCCGACGATGGTCGCCGGCCCGCCGTCCCGGGGAATTCCGTCCCCCGAAAAGAGCGGAATGCGCGCTTCTCCTGCCGATGGGGCTGGCCTGTGGCGGTGCTCACTACCAGCACCGGGTTGTCGATGCTACCGCCGAGTAATACAGTCGGAGTTACTGACCGGTAACCAGTGCCGAAAAGCGGGGGACCAGCGCCGATGAGTCACTACAAGAGCAACCTGCGGGACCTTGAGTTCAACCTCTTCGAGGTGTTCGGTGCCGACCAGACGTTCGGCCGGGCGCCCTACGCCGACCTGGACGTCGACACCGCCCGCGACCTGCTCGCCGAGGTCGACCGGCTGGCCCGCGAGGATCTGGCGGCCAGCTACGCCGACGGCGACCGCAATCCGCCGCGTTTCGACCCGGCCACCTTCACCGCGCCGCTGCCCGAGTCGTTCAAGAAGTCCTTCCAGGCGTTCATGGACTCCGAGTTCTGGCGCCTCGACCTGCCGTCCGAGCTGGGTGGCACCAGCGCGCCGCGCACCCTGTGGTGGTCGCTGGCCGAGCTCGTCCTGGGCTCCAACGCCCCGGTCTGGATGTACTCCTCCGGCCCGTCGTTCGCGCACATCCTGCACGTCGAGGGCAACGACGAGCAGAAGAAGTGGGCCCGGCTGTTCATCGACCGGCAGTGGGGCTCGACCATGGTGCTCACCGAGCCGGACGCCGGCTCGGACGTGGGCGCCGGGCGCACCCGGGCGATCCCGCAGGCCGACGGCTCCTGGCACATCGAGGGCGTCAAGCGATTCATCACCTCGGGCGAGCACGACCTGAGCGACAACATCATCCACTACGTGCTGGCCCGGCCGGTCGGCGTGGAAGGCGTCGGCGGCCCCGGCACCAAGGGCCTGTCGCTGTTCGTGGTCCCCAAGTTCCACTTCGACGCCGAGACCGGTGAGCTGGGCGAGCGCAACGGCGTCTACGCCACCAACGTCGAGCACAAGATGGGCCTCAAGGTCTCCAACACCTGCGAGATGACCTTCGGCGAGCACGGCACCCCGGCCAAGGGCTGGCTGCTGGGCGACGTGCACGACGGCATCCGGCAGATGTTCATGATCATCGAGTACGCCCGGATGATGGTCGGCACGAAGGCCATCGCCACCCTGTCGACCGGCTACCTCAACGCCCTGGAGTACGCGAAGAACCGCGTACAGGGCGCCGACCTGGTGCAGAACACCAACAAGGCCGCGCCGCGAGTGACGATCACCCACCACCCGGACGTGCGTCGCTCGCTGATGCTGCAGAAGGCGTATGCCGAGGGCCTGCGTGCCCTGG
>DASVVF010000687.1:0-1807 GCA_036386695.1 Catenuloplanes sp.
GGTCACGGCGGCCAGCAACGCGATCGGCACGGTGCCCGACGTCCCGGCGATCGCGGCGGCGGCGCACGCCGTCGGAGCGTTGGTGTACGTCGACGGGGTGCACGCCACCGCGCATCTGCCGACCGATGTGGCCGCCCGGGGCGCGGACTTCTACGTGACCAGCGCGTACAAGTGGTCCGGTCCGCACCTGGCGGCGGTGGTGGCCGCGCCGCACCGCTGGGCGGAACTGCGCCCGGCGAAGCTGCTCCCGGCACCGGACACCGTGCCGGAGCGATTCGAGTTCGGCACCCTGAGCTTCGAGTCGCTCGCCGGCGTCGTGGCGGCGGTCGACCACCTCGCCGGGCTGGACCACACCGCCGGCGGGGACCGACGCGAGCGGCTGCGCGCCGCCTGGGCGGCCGTCGAGGCGTACGAGACGACGCTGTTCGCCCGCCTGGAGGCCGGACTGCGGGCCATGCCGGCGGTCACCGTCTACGGCCGGGCCCGGCGGCGCTGCCCCACGGTGTCGTTCCGGGTGGCCGGGCAGTCCCCGGCCGCCACCGCCAGCGCCCTGGGTGACCGCGGGCTGTGCGTGTTCGCCGGTGACTACTACGCCTACGAGTACTTCGACGCGATGGGTCTGCGTGCTTCCGGCGGGGCCGTACGGGCCAGCGTCTACCACTACAACACCGCCGAGGAGGTGGACCGGCTACTGGAGGCCCTGAGCGCCGTCGCCGGCGGGTAGCCGGGCGGGGCGTGGCCTGCGTGGCTCGCCGAGGCGCCCCGGGCGAAATGGCTAAGCTTGAACCCCGGCCGAAAGGGAGATCCAGCCATGCACGTCTTGGTTCAGGACAATCCGGCACGACGCCGTTTCGAGGTCCTCGTCGACGGGCGACCGGGCGGCTTCGCGGCTTACCAGGTCCGAGACGGGGCCGTCGTGATGACCCACACCGAGGTGGACCCGGTACACCGCGGCCAGGGGGTGGGCCAGCAGTTGGCCCGGGAGACCCTCGATCAGCTGCGCGACCGGGGCGAACGGGTGGTGCCCCAGTGCCCGTTCTTCGCCCGCTACGTCGAGGCCCACCCGGAGTACGCCGACCTGGTCACGGTGGCCTGAGCACACCGCCGCGTGCGACAGTTCTACGGTGGACACCCTGCTGATCGTGGCCGCCGAGCCGGTGAACTGGTCCGACGTCGCGGCGGTGCGCCTGCTCGGCGCCGTGGGCGGCGCACTGCTGCTGATCCTGGCGATCCGGTCGCTCTTCGGCCGGGGCGGCCGCCGCTGATCCATACCGGACCTCGACGGGACCCGGGGGGTGATCTCCCGGTAGCGTGACGGGCGGCAGACCTCCGCCCTTATCCCTTCTGAGGCCCTTCATGGATGTCGAACAACCCGACCACCGCCTCACCTCGGGCCTGGCCCGGGTGGCCGTCGCGGTGCACGCCGCGCAGGGCTGCCCCTCAGCCGTGTTGGAGCGGACCCTGACCCAGCAACAGGTGCTGCTGCTGCTCGACCGCCGCGACCATGTGTTCGTGTTGGCGGACCTGGCCGCCGAGTTGGGCATGACGGTGCCGGTGACCCTCGCCGCGCTGGACACCCTGGTGCGCGAGGGACTGGTCACGATGACCCCGGCGCCGTCGTTCGCGCCCACGAACCTGCGGGTGAGCCTCACCGACGCCGGCCGTGCCCAGTCACCGGAGGCGTTGAACTGGGCCGCGGACCTGCTCGCCGAGCTGGACCGGCTGGACCACGGTGGCCGGCGGCAGTTGCTCGCCGTGGTCGTCGGGCAGATCCGCCGGATGCAGGCCCAGAACCAGATCCCGGTGA
>DASVVF010000688.1:0-9792 GCA_036386695.1 Catenuloplanes sp.
CGGTGACGCGAACCCCGCCGTGGTGGATGACCGCGATCATGTTGCTCGCCGCGGGCGCCGGCGGCTTCGGTGGCTGGGTGCTGACCGGCTGGGTCAGCCGCCGGACCGCACACCGCCACCGACTCGTCCGGGCCAGCGTCACGACCCTGACGTCGACTGTCCTGGTGTTCATGGTGCCGCAGGCATTGTTCGGCCTGCAGCTCGCGATGTCCAACATCTTGATGCTCGCGATGCCGACCTCGCCCCCTTGGGTGTCAATGTTCAAAGTTCTCGGCTGGGCTATGTTCGCCACGTCGCTGGCGTTGACGGCTGCGGTCATCGCCATCGCCTCGACACGGCCAGCAACAAGGGAAGACACGGTCATCGGCAACCATTCTTGACCTGATCGCCGCTCGTGAAGCCGCCACGGCCGCCGCCCGCGAGCAGGTGACCGGGCTTGCCGATGAACTGGCCCTATCGCCGCCGGTCCGGCCGAGCTGCAGACCATCCGCCGGAGGCTGGTCAAGCTCGCCCACGACGAGGTCACCTCACCCGGGCCAGCCATCATCAGCGAACCCTGGCTGGTCCACGCGCGTCGCCGTGCACCTGACAAGGCGCCACCGCGCCCGGGGGGGCTATGCAGAACTAGCACTAGCTATATAGAGTACGGCGATGCTGCGAGGCGCGGCTGTTTTCCATCCGAGGAGTAGTGACATGCGCACACGTAACAGTGTTCGACTGGCCCTGACGACGGGGGCGGTGGGCCTTCTCATGACCGGTTGCGCGAACACGCCGGGCGCGGCGCAGGTCGCGTCGGGAGGCGACGCGAGACAGGATCTGATGGCATCGATCGACGCCGTGCGTCAGGGGAACTACGCCTTCTCGGTGAAGGGGAACAAGACCTACAGCGGCGTCGTGCACCTGCCGCAGAGCGCACTCATCGAGCACGCCGACCCCGGCCAACCGCGCGCGACGACACTCAACATCGGCGATCGGCGCTACGTCAAATACCTGATGTACGGCGAGAAGGCACCCAGCGTGCGCGCCGAGATCGAACTGGCCCTCAAGAAGGGCATGATCGAGGCGAAAGACATCCCGGCGGCCAAGGCTCGCCTGCGGGCAATGGACACGTTCGACGGCAAACGGTGGGTGCACGTCGACCCGGCACGGATGCGGAAGCTCGAACCGCGGGTTGTCGACCCCGGCCCCACCGTGCAGCATGCTGATGCAACGCCGCTGACCGCCATGGTCGAGGCGGTCACCACCGCGAAACGGAACGGCAACGTCATCGCCGGTGCGCTCGACGCGTCGAAGGTGGACGTCACCGAGGACGATGTCAACGGCGATCCGTTCGGCGTCGACCTGGGCGACAAGGGCGGTGCTGTTCCCTTCACTGCGGAACTCGACCAGCAGGGTCGGCTCACCCGCTTCACCGTGGACGTGCCACCCGTGCCGCAATCGACGGAAGAGTCAGCGGACCCGACCAGTACGAAGCAGGACATCCGCGAGACGCCGGAGTTCACCATCGTCATCACGATCACAAGTCCCGGAGCCGCGCCGGTGCAGAAGGCCCCGCCTGCCGCCGCGATCATCGAACTCGCGGACGACCTCTACCCACAAATCCCCGCCTCCGTCGACTGATCCGCCCTGGTCGCTGGGATCCGCGCGTTCATCGACGGCTACAACCAGCACTGCGAACCATTCCGCTGGAACAAGACCAGGGCCAGGTCCGCCCGACCACTCCGTCACCGGCGCCGCCGCGCCACCGGAGTTCCCCCCGCTTCGACGGAGCTTCTCAAACATGCTCGACTGATCATCGGGGAGAAGCGTCCGTGGCAGCACCGAAGAAGCACCCCGACGAGCTCAGGGGGCGGGCCGTGCGTCTGTATCGCGAGTCGGGCCCGAAGCCGACGATCTGACATCTGGCGGAGCAGCTGAACGTGCATCACGAGGCACTCAGGAACTGGATCCGGCAGGCTGAGACCGACGGGGGCGAACGTCATGACCCGGCCGACCACTGAGTCTCAACATGAGGGATCCCGGGGTTTCTGCCATTCAAGTTGAGGCCTCTCGATCGTTGTCGGCGAGCCCGGCCTGTTACACGCCTGTGACACAGACCTGACAAGACGCCGACATGCGCGGTGGATGGTGGGTTCGCATCGACACCGAGAGAACCTCGCGGTCGAAGACCATAGGACCGGTGGCGAACAGGCCACGACGTCCGGCACACCTGCCAGGCGGCAGAGCAGTACCGACGATTTCGGCTCACCGGTCTTCCGCCGCCGGGTACGTCGCTTGTGAGGTCGGGCAACTTTGCCATGGTCGTTCGTCTCGATCGTGCCACAGCGCGCTGGGTGTTCCGGCGCGCCTTCGCCGCTGTCGGTCACTGACCGGCACGGCGATGGATCTTCGAGGGAAAGGATCGACGGTTGAGCCACAGAGGATCGATGTCGGGATCAGGTCAACAGCACCGAGCTGCCCGGGTGGGTGGGTCGTCAGGCGCTGCGCCGGTGGCTCGACGGAAAGTAGCGTTGGGGACCGCCGTGGTGGCGGCGGTGGCGGTGGTGGGCGTCGGCGGCCTGTCCAACGCCGACGCCCAGCCGGTGCAGGGCCCGTCGGCTGCCGGGACGTCGATGGTCGTGAAAGAACGGGAAGCGGCCACCGCAGCGGGTCGCAACGACACCCCGGCGACCGCCCAGGCCGTCACCGGGTTCGGCACCAAGGCCGGCAAGGCCGGCACCGCCAGGATCAGCGGCACCCTGGCCGCCCCGAAACCGACGATAGTGTTACCGGTAGGCGTCGAGGACAACGGGTCTCGGACGACCGCGGTCGACACCCGCCTGACACCGGGCCGGGTGGTCCGGGCGTCGGGAACGATCGGCGACGGGCCGCACGGCACAGCAGGCGACAGCACAGGTGACTTCGACTTCTACGTCATCCGCGGCGCGACAGGCGGACAACTGCTCAACGTGTTCGTCGACACCCCGGGCAGCGACCTGCAACCCGCCCTGCAGTACTGGAACGAGGGCAACACGGAAGGCGTCGCGTCGCCGGACAAGGGCAGCAACCTGCTCACCACCCCGATCGAGACCGACGGTGACGCGTACATCTCCATCGGCGGCGCAGGCTCGCGACAGGCGAACCCCGGCGACTCGGGCAGCGGCGACGGCGCGAGCAGCGAGGGCACCTACACCGTCACGTTCGCTCTGGAAGCCGGCGACACCGACATGTACGCCGTCGACCTCGCCGCCGGTGACGTGTTCTCCGCCGCCGTGTCCGGCGGCGCCGCCCAGTTGCAGGTCTTCGACACCGCCAGGAAACTCGCCATCGGCTCGACCGGTACCCGCCTCGCTTCCTTGCTCCCCAAAGCGTCGCCGCTGGCCAGAGGCGGCAACGCGTCGCTGCACCACATCGCGGCCCGCCCGGGGCGCTACTTCCTGGCGGTCTCCGGCGGACAGGGCGGCTACGACGTGACGACGCGGGTGAACCGGCCCGGCCCGGAAGCGAAGAAGGCCGCGCAGACCATCTTCATCGACCTCGATGGCGCCAGCGTCGACCCCAGCGTCTTCGACCCAGAGGTGACAGGGGTGCGGACAGCGTCACCGCTGTCGGCCTTCACCAGCAAGTGGGGCATCACCACCGCCGCCGGGCGCAACAAGTTGACCGACCAGATCATCGCCACGGTCACGGAGAATCTGCAGGGCGACTTCGCCGGCACCGGCAGCAAGGTCAAAATTCTGAACAGTCGCGATCACCAGGACCCGTTCGGTAAGCCGAACGTCAGCCGCATCGTCATCGGCGGCACCGAGGAGGAACTCGGCGTCTCCGGATTCCTTTCGCAGTCCGTCGACCCCGGCAACTTCGCGACCGAAGAGACCGCCCTGGTCGCGCCGGGACGCCTGGCCGACCCATCCGCGGGCGAGTTCTCGTTGAACACCTACCTGAAGACCACCAGCGACCGGGAGAAGTTCGTCGGCACCGCGATCGGCAACATCGCCAGCCACGAAGCCGGGCACTACCTCGGCCTCACCCACGCCGGCACCTTCAACGCCACACCCAACGTCATGTTGCACGGGATCGAAGGGCCGATCTTCGGCGTCGGCCCGGACAACGTCGGCGGCACCGCCGACGACGTGGACCTCGACTACGCAGCCGTCCCCTACGGCTCCGACACCGGCTTCACCGGCATTCAGGACTGCCCCACCCGCATCCGGTGGGCACTGTCGTAAGGACACCACCCACCACGACCTCCAGTAAGCAGACTCAATCGGGCGGGCGGTCGCCGGTGCGGCGCTTCGGCTGCCGGTAGGGAAACCGCTGAGGCGAACCTGGGGTCTGGATGGCGGCGGGCTCGGCATGCACGCCGCGGGCCGGAGTGCCGGCTTGGTCAGCCGCGGCGGTAGCGAGCGTCGAATAGGCAGTAGAGGCCGTAGCAGGCCAGCCCGGCGACGGCGATGAGGAGTAAGGCGGTGCCGTAAGGGCGGGCGGCGAGTGTGGTGAGAGCAGCGTCGAGCCCGACCGTCTTGTTGGGGTTGTAGGTCGCCGCCATGCCGGCGATCAGCAGGCCGATGATGGCGTAGGTGTCGCCGACGGCGGGGTAGCCGGCCTGTCCGAGTCGGACAGCGATCTTGCGGGCGGTGGGGCTGGCGGTGGACAGGTCGAGATCGGCGATGAACTTCTTGGGCACTCGTCGGTTTGCCAGCACGCCCCGAACGCGGTCAGGGCT
Organism: Catenuloplanes sp.; assembly: GCA_036386695.1. Taxonomy (GTDB): domain Bacteria; phylum Actinomycetota; class Actinomycetes; order Mycobacteriales; family Micromonosporaceae; genus DASVVF01. The sequence goes on from DASVVF010000688.1 coordinate 4,706, forward strand.
ATTCCGGCGACCCCACCAGGACTTGGCCGAAACGGCAGCGCGAGGACACGCGCCGTGAACGCTTCCTGCCGGTCGTCCCCGCCCGCCCCGGCACCGGATGCCAACTTTCCCGCGCTGATGGCCAGTACGCGAACACGATGGCGGTGGCGGCATTCTCGATCCGGTTGCGGATCCGCTTGGGCCGCGGTCGGACCCACCGCAGACCAACCGTCGCCTCGCCGAGCCGCCACACCACCAGCATCGCGAGGCGTGGGTGGTTGTGCCGGTCAGGCGGCAGCGGCGGCGGGGTGGCGTAGTGGGGCGAGGGCGGTGCTCCAGGCGACGACCTGGTCGAGCAGTGTGGTCAGGGCGGGCAGGTTGTAGTCGCCGGGTTTGAAAACGCTGAAGTTCTCGAATTCGGTCATCACTGACAGTGCGACCTGTTGGCGTACGTCCGCCATTTGCAGTTCGCCGGCGACCAGGCGTAGGTGCTCGACCGCGCGGGCACCGCCGACCCCGCCGTAGGACACGAACCCGGCGGCCTTGTTGGCCCACTCGGCGTAGAGGTAGTCGATGGCGTTCTTGAGCACGCCCGAGGGGCTGTGGTTGTACTCCGGTGTGACGAAGACGAACCCGTCGAACGAGGCGATCTTCGCCGCCCATTGCTTGGTGTGTTCGTGCTGGTACTGCCCCATCGACGGTGGGATGGGCTCGTCGAGGTGCGGCAGCGGGAAGTCGCGCAGGTCGACAGTTCGAACTGTGCGTCGCTGCGCTGGGCGGCGATGTCGTACACCCAGCGGGCGACGGCCTCGCCGTTACGGTTGGGGCGGGTGCTGCCGAGGATGATGGTGGCGTGAGAGCGCAGAAGCCGCGTGTCCGTGCTCGCTCAGGTGCTGCCAGGAGGACTCGATGCGTCGATGGCCATCGCTCGTCGTGGCAACCACCACCTTGGCTCTCCTGGCAGCCTCCTTCCTACCCTGGTACCGAAGTGGCTGGGCACGGTCCCGCGACGGGGCCGAAACCTACGAGACCACGCTCGTCAACGCATGGTCGGCCTCCGCCTGGTGGTCCGGAGGCATTCTGCTCGGCCTGATGGCTGGCACCGGCATGGTGACGATGATCCTGCGCCCAGCACGCACCTCGGCCGCCCGACCCTGGCGCTGGGCCTTCCCCGCCCTCGCGCTGGCCGGTCTGACGCTGATCGTCTGGCGCCGGCTGACCATCACGACGACGAGCCTGGCCGACGGTGCCATATGGCAGTCCGGCGAGCAGGCCAACATCGGACAGGTACTCCGCGATCAACTGATCGTCTACCACGCCCCAGGCCGCGATCTCGACATCAGCTGGGGATTTCTGGTCGGAGTGGCGGTGCTCCTGGTGCTGTTGTGTACGTTGATCGCCGCAGCGGCACGCCAGGAAGACTAGTCCGCGGCGGCGCTGGGCCTGGGCGGTGCGGCGTCCCAGCCGCCGCCGAGGCCGCCGCCCGGATCACCGTGCCGATCGAGTTCCTGATCCAGTGGGACAACGAGCGGGTGCCCCGCGAGCAGAGTCTGGCCCTGTCCAGCAGAAGGCGCTTTGGACACAACAGCTAGCCGAGGCCGGCGGCCCTGGCGCGGGCGATCGCGTCGGCGCGGGTCTGCACGCCGAGCTTGCCGAAGATGGTTGAGGTGTAGTTGCGGACGGTCTTCGGGCTGAGTCCGAGGCGCTGCGTGATCGCCGCGTTCGTGAAGCCGGCCGCGATCAGCTCCAGGATCTCCTGCTCGCGCGCGGTCAGGCCGGGTACCCGTGCCTCCCGTGGTGCCGGTGGCGCGGCGAGTTGGTGGGCGACGTGTTGCGCCGCCGCCGCGCCCAGGATCGTCTCGCCGGCGGCGGCCGCCCGCACCGCCCGCAACAGCTCGTCCCGGTCGGCGCCTTTCACCAGGTAGCCGCGGGCCCCGGCCCGCACGGCGGCGATCACCGAGGCGCTGTCCTCGAACATCGTCACCACGAGTACCCGGGCCGCCGGCCGGTGGGCCACGATGCGGCGGGTCGCCTCGATGCCGCCGAATCCCGGCATCGTCAGGTCCATCACCACGACGTCCGGCTCGAGTTCGTGGGCCAGGTCGACGGCCTGCTCGCCGGTAGACGCCTCGCCGACCAGCGCAATGTCCGGATCGGAGCCCAGCGCCGCCCGCAGACCGTACCGGAACATCGGGTGGTCGTCGGCGAGCAGCACGCGGATCACGCGGGGACTCCCAGCGGCAGCCGGGCCTCGACCCGCGTGCCGTCCCCGCTGCTCACGGTCAGCGTGCCGCCCAGCTCCTCGGCCCGTTCGCGCATCGACGCGAAACCCACGCCGGATCGGGCGCCGGCCGGTACGCCGCGGCCGTCGTCGGCGACGACGAGCACCAGCCGATCGCCGTCGACGGCCGTCGACACGGAGCGCGAACAGGTGCCCGCGTGCCGTACGGCGTTGGTGAGGGCCTCGTGCGCGATCCGGTACGCGGCCACCTCGACGGCGGCCGGCAGCGCCGGCAACGGGCCGACACCGTCGGCGCTCGCCGCGTTCTCCTCGGCCATCCGGTGCAGCGCACCGGACAACCCGAGCTCGTCGAGTGCCGGCGGGCGCAGGTCCCGCGCCAGCCGCCGGACCTCGGACAGCAGCTGCCGGCTGTGCGCATTCAGGTCGAGCAGGAGGGCGTCGGCGCGGTCGGGATCGGTCGACATCAGCGCCCTTGCGGCGTCGATGGTCAGCGCCTGCCCGCCGATCGCCGGGCCCAGCGAGTCGTGCAGGTCGCGGCGGATCTGCCGGCGCTCCTCCTCGCGGGCCGTGACGAGCTGCTGGCGTGCGTGCTGAAGATCGGTGGCGAGCGCACGGGTGCGCGCCGCCTCGGCCGAGGCCGACAGCGCGGCCCCGCACTGGCCGGCCAGGTCGGCCAGCAGCCGGCGGTCGGCGGCGTCAGTGCCGCTTACCAGCAGGCGTCCGAGCTCCCGGCCCTGGTAGACGACCGGGAACTCCTCGACCGCACGGTCCGGGCGCCGTCCGGCCTCGGCGACGACGGCCGGCGGGTCACCGAGAGCCACCGCGGCGTACGGCGTGCGCAGCGCGGACCGGACCGTCTCGGCGATCGTCGGGGCGACCCGCTCGGGCTCCACCACCGCGGCCAGCGTCTGTCCGAGCCGGGCCAGCACACCGTACGGATCGGCCCGGTCGCCGAAGACGAGCCGGTCGACGCGGCGCTGAACGTGGGCCCGGACCGGGTTGAAGCCGACCGCGACGATGCCGGCCGCGACGAGCGGACCAACCACGGTTTCCCCCGGCCACACGGCGCCGACGCCGGCCACCACCCCGGCGTACAGGCTGACGACCAGGCCGGTCAGGACCACGAACAGGAGCGTGCGGCTGAGCACCACGTCGACGTCGAAGAGACGGTGCCGGACCACGGCGATCGCCACCGCGGCCGGCAACAGCGCCGCGAGGACGTAGCTGAGCACCATCACGAAGGCGTACGCGGCCAGTCCGCCCGGCCCGGGCCGGTCCTGCAGCGCACCCAGCGGGGTCACGATCATCAGCGCGGTGAAGGCGAACCGCGCCGCGAGGGCGAGCGCCACCCACTTGGTCTGCTGGCGCTCGACGGTGCCCGACACCTTGACGTAGCGGTACACCGCGGCGAACGCCGCGCTGCCGAAAAGGGCCAGCAGCAGCGGCCACAGGTCCGCGACCACCGCGGTGCCGACGAATGCCAGCAGCCAGGCGATCGGCAGCCACCGCGTCCAGCCGGGGACGAAGCGGCCGTCGGGGAACACGTACGCGAGCGGGAAGAGGGCGAACCAGGCGAGGCCCTGCAGCGTTTCGGCCGCCCCGGCCAGCGCCGGATAAAGGTCGGCGACCGCCGGCGGCACCCCGCCACCCGCGGTCGCGAAGAGGACCAGCGCGACGGCCAGGTAGAGCCGGAACCCCGAGACGGCGCTGCGGAGCACCACGTACGCCGCCACCGCGCTCACCGCGACGAGGAACACCTCGAGGACCAGGAACAGCGCGACCCACCACCCGGCCGGCAGCCCCCACTCGGCCAGCGCGGCCCGCACCTCGGCCGCCGAGCGCGACTCGGGGCCGGTCCACCCGCCGGGCATCCGGGCCCAGTGCCGGGCCCACTGCACCAGCCCGGCGGCGAAGAGCGCCAGCAGGGCGGCGATGACCGTGAACGCCAGCCCGCGGCCGGCGCGCAGCGCGCGCTCGCCGGCCACGGACGTGATGGTCACGATGGCGACGTTACCGGCCGGCGCAGCACCGCAACTCCGATGACCAGCCAGAGGAGGGCAGGAAGGAACGGCGGGACGGCGCCCCAGGCGACGACGTTGAGGACGAGCAGGAGGCCGCCGACGACGGCCATCACCGTGCCGGTACGGCGCAGGTAGCCGGACGTCCGTAGCCCGACCGCGGTCAGGACGGTGCCGGCCAGGGCCGCGATCCCGGCCACCACGCTCAGCGCCAGCGAGGCATCCCACCAGGGGTGCTCACCCAGCCGGGGCTCGACGAACCCGGCCATGACGATCATCATGACGGTGTAGGCGGTGATCAGCACCGCGGCGATCGCCGTGGCGACGTGCCCGGCGGTCGCCCACCGGGCTTGGCCGAGTACCCGGTTGAGCCGGGCCAGCCCGACCAGCCCGACCAGCAGGGCCAGCGCGTAGAGCGGCCAGATGACCAGCCAGCCGGTGCGGACGGTCGACATCTGGGCCGGCGTGAGGTCGGCCGAGTTCGCGACGCCGGCGCTCGACAACATCGTCATGGCGGCGGCGAACCAGATCACGAAGATCACCAGCGGGACGGCAAGCAGCCATCCGGTGGTGCGGATTCCCGGTGCGGCGGCGGTATGGGCCGCGTGTGTCGTCTGCATGGGCCGACCATCGCCGGCCCCGCGTCCCAGGCACCAGGGACGCCGTGTCCCCACTCTGCCGGTAAGAATCCGTGCCCGCTGCGTTCGGCTAGTAGTGCTTCGTCATGATCTAGAAACCGTTTCGTGGTTGGGTCGTTGGTTCGAGCATGGTGGATGTCCAGGAGTTGCTGCGGCTGGACGCGGAGCTGAAGGTGTACGTCGAGGACGTGTTCTCGTCGTTGCGGCGTA
>DASVVF010000689.1:0-5159 GCA_036386695.1 Catenuloplanes sp.
GGCCCCTTCCGGCACCGCGACCCCGGGGACGCGTACCGGCACCGCCGCCACCGCCGGCACCACGGGCACCGGAGTCGCCGCCGCCACCACCGCCGGCACCGCCGCGGGGGGCGCGGGCCCGGGTGACCCGGGCCAGGGCGCCACGCCGGTCGGGGACGGCACCCCGACGACGGGGGGCCAACCTGACGGTCAGGCGGTCGCGGGTGGGTCGGCCAGCGCCGCGGGCGCACCGGTCACCGCCGCTCCGACCGGGGTCACGGACGCCACCCCGACCGGCGGGACATCGGCACCCGGCGACACCGCTTCCGGTGGCGCGAACCCGGCCGGTCAGCCGACCGGCCCGGCGGCGGCGACCGGGTACCTCCTCGGCACACCGACCGTGGGGGCCGACCCGGCCGTCCGGGCGGACAGCCCGACGGTCGCCCCGGCGGGCCTGGGCGCCGCAACCCCCACGGCCGCACCGGCCGCTGGCGCGCCGGCGGCGGCGACGCCCCCGGCGGCGGCGCCCGTCGTCGTCCCACCGGCCAGCCAGATCGCCATGCAGATCGCTCCGCTGCGGCTGGACGCCGACGGCATCCACCGGCTGACGGTGCACCTGCACCCGGCGGACCTCGGGCTGGTCAGCGTGGTCGCGGAGATCCGCGACGGCGCCGTACACGTGCAGTTGGCCGGCGCCACCGACGCCGGCCGGGAAAGTCTGCGCGGTGCCCTGGGCGACCTGCGGCGCGAGTTGCAGGAGTCCGGCTTCGACCGGTGCTCGCTCGACCTGCGGGACAGCCCGCCCAGCGGTCAGCAGGCCCGCCAGCAGTTCGCCGGCACCCGGGCCACCGGCGCCGCCGCCCCCACCCACGCAGCTGAGGCCCCCGCGCCACCGACCACAGCCGACGGTGTCATCCGCCGGCTCGACCTGCACGTCTGATCCTCAGGAGCCCCACCATGACCTCGCCTCTCGCCGGCCTGCCCGGCACCTCCATCGCCTCGGCGGTGGCCCAGAACAGCGGCGCCGCCAAGGCGGGCAAGTCGCTGGACCAGGACGCCTTCCTGAAGCTGCTGGTGGCCCAGCTGAAGTACCAGGACCCCAGCAAGCCCTCGGACGCCACCCAGTTCCTCACCCAGACCGCCCAGTTCACCCAGGTGGAGAAGCTCAGCCAGATCGCCGACAGCCAGGCCAGCCTGCTCACCTCACAGCGCCTGCTGGGGGCCAGCAACCTTATTGGCCGCGAGGTCACTTATATCGGGGCCAACGGTGCCGATGTCACCGGTGTCGTCGTGTCAGCGACGTTCGGAGGCAGCGACCCGAGCATCAAGGTCGGGGACAGGGATGTGCCGTTGTCATCGGTCAAGGAAGTCCGCCGTTCCGCGTAACCAGTCCCCCCCGCGAGCCCTCTCAGCAAAGGAAACCCGACACATGCTTCGTTCGCTGTTCTCCGGCATCAGTGGCCTGCGCGCCCACCAGCAGATGATGGACGTCACCGGCAACAACATCGCCAACGTGAACACGACCGGCTTCAAGTCGAGCCAATCCACCTTCCAGGACACCCTGAGCCAGATGGTCCGCTCGGCGGGCGCTCCGCAGGGCACCGCCGGCGGCACGAACCCGGCGCAGATCGGCCTCGGGGTGCGGCTCGCCGGCATCTCCACCAACTTCGGCCAGGGCTCCGCGCAGACCACCGGCAAGACCACCGACCTGATGATCCAGGGCGACGGCTTCTTCGTGGTGCGCTCCGGGGGAGAGAACCTCTACACCCGCGCCGGCGCGTTCGACTTCGACGGCAACGGCAACCTGGTGAACTCCGGCGGCCAGGTCGTCCAGGGCTGGATGGGCACCAACGGCACGGTGAACTCGGCCACCGCCCCGGTCGACATCCGCCTGCCGCTCGGCCAGACGCTGCCGCCCACCGCGACGACCAACATGACCTTCGCCGGCAACCTGTCGAACGAGGCGGCCGTCGGCGCGACCGTGGACGTGACCTCGACGGTTTACACCGCCACCGGCGCCACCCAGGCGCTGACCATGACGATGACCAAGGTCGACGGCGACACCTGGCGGCTGAGCCTGCCCGGTGGCGGCGGCACCGCCGACATCAACTTCACCGCCGGTCAGGCCACCGGCACCGTGACGGCCGGCGCGTACACCGTCGACGTCGGCGCGCTCACCACGTACAGCGGGGCGTCGGCGGCGAAGGTGTCGGACTCGGACGGCTCAGCGGCCGGCACCCTGAGCTCGTACACGATCTCGCCGAGCGGGGAGATCATCGGGGTCTTCTCCAGCGGCCTGAAGCAGACCCTGGGCCAGGTAGCGCTGGCCAACTTCAACAACGTCAACGGCCTGGAGAAGACCGGCGAGTCGATGTTCCGCACCACGGTCAACTCCGGGTTGGCGCAGATCGGCACCGCCGGTTCCGGCGGCCTGGGCACCTTCTCCAACGGCATCCTGGAGATGTCCAACGTGGACCTCGCCGCCGAGTTCACCAACCTGGTGATCGCCCAGCGGGGCTTCCAGGCCAACTCGCGGGTCATCACCACCTCCGACGAGTTGCTCCAGGAACTGGTCAATCTGAAGCGTTGATCGTGATCGGCGGAAAGCCGGGATGGGCGGATGCGCCCATCCCGGCTTTTCCTCATCCCGGCGCCGGCGCATCCGAATGGATACACGACGGCGCCCGGAAGGTATCGCCCCTACACAGGCCCCAAGGACGGATAGTCGTGATACTCGTGACGCGCCTGAACGGTGCCGTGTTCGCCCTGAACCCCGACCTCGTCGAGCGTGCCGACTGCACCCCGGACACGGTGGTCACCCTCGTGGACGGCACCAAGTACGTCCTCTCCGAGTCGGTCCCCGAGTTCATCGACCTGGTCCGCCAGTACCGGGCCAGCCTGATCGCCGAGGCCAGCCGGATGGGGGCCGGGCCAGCCCCGAACGACGACCCCGAGCCCGCCACCGACTCGACAGCCAAGGTCCTCACGCTGCACCGGAAGGAACGCTGATGGACATCGCCACCATCGTCGGAGTCGTGGCCGCGCTGGCCATCGTCTTCGTGGTGCAGGCCATGGAAGGCGGCAGCGCCGGCTCGATCCTGCTGCTGCCGTCGCTGCTGCTGGTCTTCGGCGGCTCGCTGGGCGCCGCGATGGCCGGCGGCGTCCTGAAGGACACCCTGGGCATCGGCAACCAGCTCAAGCGGGCCTTCACGACCAAGGTCACGCCGCCCAACGAGCTGGTGGACTCGGTCGTCTCGATGGCCGAGCGGGCCCGCCGGGAGGGGCTGTTGGCCCTGGAGGACGCCGTCAAGGAGGTCAAGCACCCGTTCCTCAAGCGCGGCCTGCAGTTGGCGATCGACGGCACCGACCCGGAGGAGCTGCACGACATCCTGCACGCGGAGGTGGCGGCGAAGAAAAAGGCCGACCGGGCGGGGTCGAAGATCTTCGAGAACATGGGCGGGTACGCCCCGACCATCGGCATCATCGGCACCGTCATGGGGCTGGTGCACGTGCTGGAGAACCTCGACAAGCCGGAAAGCCTGGGCCACTCCATCGCGGCGGCGTTCGTCGCCACGCTGTGGGGCGTGCTGAGCGCCAACATCCTCTGGTTGCCGATCGCGGAACGCCTCAAGCGCCTCAGTGGCATCGAGGCGGAGGAGATGGAGCTGGCGATCGAGGGCGTCATGGCGATCCAGTCCGGTTCCAACCCGCGTCTGGTGGCCCAGAAGCTGCGCAGCCTGCTGCCGCCGGACGCGGCCAGGGCCGAGCCCGCCGACAAGATCAAGAAGGCGGCGTGACGATGAGCGGGTGCCGCGGGCGGACCGGATGAGCGCCAAGATCGGCCGGTCCAGGCGCAAGGCCGGCCACGAAGAGCACGAGGAGCACGTCAACCACGAGCGCTGGCTGGTGTCCTACGCCGACATGCTGACCCTGCTGTTCGTCCTGTTCGTGGTGCTGTACTCGATGAGCAACGTCGACAAGGCGAAGTACGCCCAGTTGGCGGCGGGCCTGTCTGAGGGGTTCGGCGCGGAGAACGCGGCCGTCACCGGCAACAAGGCGCCGCTGGAGGGCAACGGCAACTCCGCCGCCGTCATCCCGATCGACCCGGGCGCCAATCCGGGGCTCGTGGAGGCGGCCACCGGCACGGCGAAAAAGACCGAACAGGAGAAGGCCCGGGACCGGGCCGTCGCCGCCGCGGACCGGGCCCGGGCGTCCAAGGACGCGCAGGTCGTCGGCAAGGAGGTGGACAACCTGAAGGAGATCCAGAAGAAGATCACCGAGGCCCTCACCAAGGTCCGTCTGCAGGACTCCGTCAAGTTCACCATCGACGAACGAGGTTTGGTCGTCACCGTGGTCACCAACGAGGTGGTCTTCCCCGGCGACCGCGCCGACCTGCAGCCCGGCGGCCGGAGGATCCTCAACGCGGTGGCGCCGACCCTGCGCCCGCTGCCCAACAACCTGCAGGTCGACGGGCATACCAACCAGCTCAATGTGCAGACCCGCTTCTATCCGAGCAGCTGGGAGCTGTCCACCGCGCGCGCCTCCATGGTGGTACGCCAGCTGACCGGGGAGGGCGTCGCCGCCCGGCGGTTGACCGCCTCCGGCTATGCGGACACCCGACCGCTGATCGACCCGAAGGACCCTCAGTCGGTGACCAAGAACCGCCGCGTCGACATCGTGGTGCTGTCCATGCTGCCGGCGGAGCAACGGGCCCTGCTGCCCGCCGCCGCCCGGGCGCACGACGCCGCACCGAAGACCACCCCAGACCACTCCTGACCACTGCTCACCACTCCCGACCGCGCCCGACTCCCGAGCATGCAGAGGTTCTCCGATGAGCACTAACGACAAGCCCGAGGCCGCCGAGCCCACGCCGGCGAAGTCCAAGAAGAAGCTCCTGGTAATGATCATCGCGGTGGTGCTGCTCGCCGCGGCCGGCGGTGGCGGCTACTTCATGCTGACCGGTGGCGGCAAGGACAAGGCACCGGCCGCCGAGGCGGGCGCCGTGGTGGCCCTGGAGGCGGTCACCATCAACCTGGCCGACGGGCACTACCTCAAGCTGGCGTTCGCCCTGCAGGCGACCGCGGAAGCCGCCGAGGAGCCGGACGGCAGCAAGGCCCTCGACCTGGCGATCGGGCAGTACACCGACATGAAGGTCGCCGAGCTGTCCACCGCTGAGGGCC
>DASVVF010000690.1:0-6600 GCA_036386695.1 Catenuloplanes sp.
CCGGCCAGCAGGGCGTGCACCCCGTAGGGATCGAGGCCGAGCAACCGGACCGCAGCGCTCGCCGGACCGGTCACCGCGCCGTACGCGGCGGCCACCGCCGCCGCCGGCGCGTCGAGCCCGGCCGACGCGGCGACCAGACCCAGCGCCACCGGCTGGTGCGGCGCCACCGGGCCGGCCAGCGCGGCGGACGGCCACATCGCCCGTCCGGCCCGCAGCAACGCCCGGCCCTGGGCCCGCGACGCCCGGCGCAGCGCCGGCGACGGGGTGCGCGCGTCCAGGCCCGCGTCCAGGGCGGACCATTCGCCGGCACGGGCGCACGCCGCCGCCGCGAACGCGGCGCCCACCACGCCGGTGGTCGCCAGCCGGCCGCGCAGGAACCCGGCCAGGTCCGCCACGTCGCGCACGCCCCCGGTGCTGATCGCCGCCTCCAACCCGCCCGAGTGGGCGTGCCCGCCGGCCGGCAACCGGCCGTCGGCGAGCACCAGCAGGGTGGTCAGGCTCATCAGAACAGGAAGTACCGCTGGGCCATCGGCAGCTCGGCCACCGGCTGCGGCTCGATGACCTCGCCGTCGACCCGGACGGTGAACGTGTCCGGATTCACCTCGATGTGCGGGAGCGCGTCATTGAGCGGCAGGTCCGCCTTGCCGCGCCGGCGGGTGTCGGCCACCGGGAACAGCGCCCGCTTGACCCCGATCCGATCCCCGAGGAGGGCGTCGATCGCGGCCGGCGCGACGAACGCCAGGCTGGTCGCGGCGGGCACCACCCCGTACGCGCCGAACATCGGGCGGGGCAGCATCGGCTGCGGGGTGGGGATGGAGGCGTTGGCGTCACCCAGCTGCGCCCAGGCGATCATGCCGCCTTTGATCACCAGGTGGGGGCGTACCCCGAAGAACGCCGGGTCCCACAGCACCAGGTCGGCGAGCTTGCCCGGCTCCACCGAGCCGACGGCGGCGTCGATGCCGTGCGTCACGGCCGGGCAGATCGTGTACTTCGCGACGTACCGGCGGGCCCGCAGGTTGTCGGCGGCGCCGTCACCGGGCAGCGCCCCGCGCCGGTCCTTCATCACGTGCGCGGTCTGCCAGGTGCGCAGGATGACCTCGCCGACCCGGCCCATCGCCTGCGAGTCGGACCCGATCATCGAGATCGCCCCGATGTCGTGCAACAGGTCCTCGGCGGCCATCGTGGTGGGCCGGATCCGGCTCTCGGCGAACGCCAGGTCCTCCGGCACCGTCGGGTTCAGGTGATGGCAGACCATCAGCATGTCAAGGTGCTCGTCGAGGGTGTTGCGGGTGTACGGGCGGGTCGGGTTGGTCGACGACGGCAACACGTTGGGCTGCCCGGCGACGGTGATGATGTCCGGCGCGTGCCCGCCGCCCGCCCCCTCGGTGTGGTACGCGTGGATCGACCGGCCGCCGATCGCGCGCAGCGTCTCCTCGACGAAACCGGCCTCGTTGAGGGTGTCGGTGTGGATCGCCACCTGCACCCCGGACGCGTCGGCCACCCGCAGGCAGGCGTCGATCGCGGCCGGCGTGGTGCCCCAGTCCTCGTGCAGCTTGAACCCGCCCGCGCCGCCGCGCAGCTGCTCCCACATGGACTGCTCGGAGACCGTGTTGCCCTTGCCGAGCAGCAGGACGTTGACCGGCCACGGGTCGATGGCCTCCAGCATCCGGGCCAGATACCAGGCGTTCGGGGTGACCGTGGTGGCCTTGGTGCCCTCGGCCGGCCCGGTGCCCCCGCCGATGACCGTGGTGGTGCCGCTGGCCAGGGCCGTTTCCAGGATCTGCGGGCAGATCAGGTGCACGTGGCTGTCGACCGCGCCGGCGGTGAGGATCCGGCCGTTGCCGGCGATCACCTCGGTGCCCGGGCCGATCACCAGGTCCGGGTGCACCCCGTCCATCGTGTCCGGGTTGCCGGCCTTGCCGAGCGCGACGATCTTCCCGTCGCGGATGCCGATGTCGGCCTTGACCACACCCCAGTGGTCCAGCACCACCGCGCCCGTGATCACCGTGTCCGGACTGCCGTCGGCCCGGGTCGCCGTCGACTGGCCCATCGACTCGCGGATCACCTTGCCGCCACCGAAGACGGCCTCGTCGCCACCGGCGCAGCGGTCCTCCTCGACCTCGATGAGCAGGTTGGTGTCGGCCAGCCGGATCCGGTCCCCGGCGGTCGGCCCGTACAGGGCGGCGTAGCGCCGCCGGTCCAGGGTGCTCACCGGTCCACCGTGGTGCGTGCGGTCATCGGGCCGCCCTTCTCGTCCGGGGTGGCCGCCGCCCCCTGATCAGCGCCGTCCAGCGGGCCGGCGCACAGGCCGCGCAGCCCCGGGACGACCCGCCGTCCACCCAACGGCACCAACTCGACGTCGCGGGGCACGCCGGGCTCGAAGCGCATCGAGGTGCCGGCCGGCACGGCGAGCCGGTAGCCCCAGGCGGCCCGCCGGTCGAAGTCCAACGCCGCGTTGGCCTCGGCGAAGTGGTAGTGCGAGCCGACCTGCACGGGTCGGTCCCCGGTGTTGGCCACCGGCAGCGTCAGCACCGGCCGCCCGACGTTGATCCGCACGTCGCCCTCGCCGGGCAGTACCTCGCCGGGGATCATGGGCGCCCCGGCCGACCCGGTCGCGGCGGTCATGCGATCGGCCCGTGCACGGTCACCAGCTTGGTCCCGTCCGGGAAGGTCGCCTCCACCTGCACCTCCGGGAGCATCTCGGGCACCCCGTCGAGGACGTCGGCGCGGGTCAGCACGTGCCGGCCGGCCTCCATCAGATCGGCCACCGTGCGCCCGTCGCGGGCCCCCTCCAGGAGGAACGCGGTGATCACGGCGGTGGCTTCGGGATGGTTGAGCCGCAGGCCGCGTTCCCGGCGGCGCCAGGCCACGTCGGCCGCGACGTGGATGAGCAGCCGCTCCTGCTCATGACGGGTGAGGAACAACCGGACCTCCTGATCAGCCGACCGCGCAGCGATGCTGGCACGCCGACGTTTCCGTCCCGTTACGCCGCCCGCCGACCTCACCGTACCGGCGGGCGCGCCCGGTATCCGGCACCCGCTCGCGCCCCGCGCGCGGCGGGCGACAGAGGGTGGGCCGACCGGGTGTCCGCGCGGTGGCCCGGGGGCGGGCGCCGCCGGCCGTGCCTGACAGAATGCGGAGGCAACCCGTAGTACATGTGAGGAGACACTTGCCGTGATCCGTACCCATGACGCCGGCGGCCTGCGCGCGACGCACGCCGGCACGACGGTGACGCTCGCCGGGTGGGTGGCCCGCCGGCGCGACCACGGCGGTGTCATCTTCGTCGACCTGCGGGACGGCTCCGGCGTGGTGCAGGTGGTTTTCCGCGAGGAGGACGCCCACGCGCTGCGCAACGAATACTGCGTCCGGGTGACCGGGGACGTCACCCGCCGCCCCGCGGGCAACGAGAACCCGGAGCTGGTCACCGGCGAGGTGGAGGTGACCGCCACCGAGTTGGAGATCCTCTCCGAGGCGGCGCCGCTGCCGTTGCCCATCGACGACAACGTCGACGCCGGCGACGACATCCGGCTGCGGTACCGCTACCTGGACCTGCGCCGCAGCGGCCCGTCGCGGGCGCTGAAGCTGCGCAGCCGGGCCAACCAGATCGCCCGTGAGGTCCTGCACGCCCGCGACTTCCACGAGATCGAGACTCCGACGCTGACCCGCTCCACCCCGGAGGGGGCCCGCGACTTCCTCGTGCCCGCACGGCTGAAGCCGGGCAGCTGGTACGCCCTGCCGCAGAGCCCGCAGCTGTTCAAGCAGCTGCTCATGGTCGGCGGCCTGGAGCGGTACTACCAGATCGCCCGCTGCTACCGGGACGAGGACTTCCGCGCCGACCGGCAGCCGGAGTTCACCCAGCTGGACATCGAGATGTCCTTCGTCACCCAGGACGACGTGATCGAGCTGGGCGAGGCGATCGTGGCCGCGTTGTGGCGTGAGCTGGCCGACCACGAGATCAGCACCCCGATCCCCCGGATCACCTGGCACGACGCCCTGGCCCGGTACGGCTCGGACAAGCCCGACCTGCGCTACGGCGTCGAGCTGACCGAGCTGACCGACTACCTGCGCGGGACCGCGTTCCGGGTGTTCGCCGGGGCGATCGACGCCGGTGGCTACGTCGGCGCGGTGGTGATGCCGGGCGGGGCGGCGCAGACCCGTAAGGAGCTCGACGGGTGGCAGGACTGGGCCAAGGCCCGGGGCGCCCGCGGCCTGGCGTACGTGGTGCTGGACGCCGAGACCGGCGAGGCGCGCGGGCCGGTGGCCAAGAACCTGTCCGCCGAGCACCTCGGCGGGCTGGGCGACGCGGTCGGCGCGAAGCCGGGCGACGCCGTCTTCTTCGCCGCGTCGACCGACCGGCGCGACGCCCAGGAGCTGCTCGGGGCGGCCCGGGTGGAGATCGCCAAGCGGGCGAACCTCATCGACGAGTCGGCGTGGGCGTTCTGCTGGGTGGTGGACGCGCCGATGTTCGAACGCACCGACGAGGGTGGTTGGACGGCCGTGCACCACCCGTTCACCTCGCCGAACGCCGAGTGGCTGGACCGCTTCGAGGAGGCGCCGGACCGGGCACTGGCGTACGCGTACGACATCGTCTGCAACGGCAACGAGATCGGCGGCGGCAGCGTGCGTATCCACCGCGCCGACGTCCAGCGCCGGGTTTTCGACCTGCTGGGCATCACCTCCGACGAGGCCGCCGACAAGTTCGGCTTCCTGCTGGAGGCGTTCAAGTACGGCCCGCCGCCGCACGCCGGTATCGCCCTGGGCTGGGACCGCACCTGCATGCTGCTCAGCGGCGCGGACTCGATCCGTGAGGTGATCGCCTTCCCGAAGACCCGCGGTGGTTTCGACCCGCTGACCGGGGCGCCGACCCCGATCACCGCCCAGCAGCGGGCCGAGGCGGGCGTCGACGGTAAACCCAAGGTCACCGCGGGTGGCGCCGGCACGGCAGGGGCGGCGGCGCCCGTCGAACGGCCGTGACCGGCCCGGCCGGATCCCGCGGTGGTCGGCGGCGGCGGCCGTGACCGTCCTCGTCGTGGGGGGCAGCGGCTATCTCGGTTCCGAGGTGGCCCGGCAGGCATTGGACCAGGGCCGACCGGTGGTCGCGACGTACCGTACCGCGCCGGGTGAGCTGCCCGGTGTCGACTGGCGACCGCTGGACGTGCGCAACCGGGTGGCGGTGCGGGAGTTGGTCGCCGCCGTGCGACCGTCCCTGGTGGTCAGCAGCGCGTATCTCTACGGCGACTGGGCGGTCAGCGCGGACGGTGCCGCCTCGGTGGCGCTGGCCGCCGCCGATGTGGGCGCGCGGCTGGTGCACATGTCGAGCGACGCGGTGCACAGCGGCCGGCCGGAGGCCTACGCCGACGACGAGCCGCCGACCCCGATCTTCCCGTACGGCGCCGCCAAGGCGGCCGCCGAGACGGCGGTACGGGCGCTCAATCCCGCCGCGGTGCTGGTCCGCACCTCGCTGATCATCGGCGACCAGCGTAGTAAGCAGGAGCGACTCTGCATCGACCTGATCACCGGCCGGCGTTCCGGAGCGCTTTTCATCGATGAGATTCGTTGTCCGGTGGCGGTTGACGACCTGGCCCGCGCCGTCCTCGAACTGGCCGCGCTGGACGTGGCGGGCCTGGTCAACGTCGCCGGCCCGGATCCGGTGACCCGGGTCGAGTTGGGGGAGCTGGTCGCCGTCCGGTACGGCCTGGACCCACTGCGGGTGCCGACCGGTCGGATCGCGGACGGCGGGCTGCCCCGCCCGGGCCGGGTGTGTCTGAACAGCGGGTACGCCGCGGAACTGCTCAAGACCCGGCTGCGTGGCGCCCGCGAGGTGCTGGCCGCCCGGTGGTGACCGGCCGGGAGTCCAATCCGGTCACTGCCCGCGCACCCAGGGTGTGTGTCCACGGTGGAGTTTTGCGGATCGGCCGAGGTGGGTATAGCGGGGCCGACGTACTGCACGACCCCTCACTCGGAAGGTTTGACACATGCTCGCCATCGCCGCCGCTGTCGTCTTCGGCTTCGCGCTGCTCCTTGACCTCTTCGAAACCAACCTCGGTGCGCCGGACCTCTTCAGTCCCGGCACCCTGCAGCTGCTGGGCCTCTTCCTCGCCGCCCTCTACCTGGCCGGGGTCGGCCCGGGCCCGCGCTCGAACGCCAGCGGTAGCGGCCGTACCTTCCGCGGCCGGCGTCCCGGCCGGGGCTGACCCGCCGACAACAGCCGCGGCCTCCGGCCCGTTCTCGGTGCATTTCCGGCACCCGAGAACGGGCCGGTACTGTCTTACCGATGGACCCTGACGGCCTGTTCCCCCTCGCCGACCCCGGTGGTGTGCGTGCCGCACCCACCGGTGGCGGGTCGGGTACGCCGTCCGGGGACCCGTTCACCCGGGCGGGTGTCGACTCCCCGCTGCCGGTCCGGATGCGCCCGGTCAGCCTGGACGAGCTCGTCGGCCAGCAGCACCTGCTCGCGCCGGGCGCTCCACTGCGGCAGTTGGTCAGCGGGGCGGCACCGTTGTCGGTCATCCTCTGGGGTCCGCCGGGCAGTGGCAAGACCACCATCGCCCACCTGGTCGCCGGCGCCACCGACCGGCGGTTCGTGGCGATGTCGGCGCT
>DASVVF010000691.1:0-2225 GCA_036386695.1 Catenuloplanes sp.
CTCCTCCAGCTGGAACACGCTGGCGCCGGTGACCTGGTCGCCGTGCAGCACGGCATGCTGCACCGGGGCGGCCCCCCGCCAGGCCGGCAGCAGCGAGAAGTGCAGATTGAGCCAACCGTGTTGCGGGATCCGCAGGGCGGGCGGCGGGACGAGCGCCCCGTAGGCCACCACCGGTACGCAGTCCGGGGCCAGGTCGCGCAGCCGGTCCAGGAAGTCCGGATCCCGGGGCCGTCGCGGTGTGAGCACCTCGACGCCCCGCTCGTCGGCCCACGCGCCGGCCGGTGAGCGCACCACCTGCCGGCCCCGCCCGGCCGGCGCGTCCGGGCGGGTCAGCACGGCCAGCAGCTCATGCCCGGAGGCGGCGATGGCGTCCAGGGCCGGCAGCGTGACGGCCGGCGTGCCGGCGAAGACCAGCCGCACTCAGCTCACCGCCCCAAACCCGAACGGGCTGTGCGGGCTCAGTTTGACCGTCGGCGGGGCGGCGCGGTCGTACCAGTCGGCCTGCCGGATGGCCCGCATGGCCTCCTTGCGGGCCTCCGGGTCCAGCCGGTCCAGGAACAGCACACCGTCGAGGTGGTCGGTCTCGTGCTGCACGCACCGGGCCATCAGCCCGGTGCCGACCAGTTGGATCGGGTCGCCGTACTCGGTGAAACCCTTGGCCACCACGTTCTGCCGGCGGCGGGTGTCGAAGTACAGGCCCGGGATCGACAGGCAGCCCTCGGGGCCGTCCTGCTCCTCGGCGTCGGGAAACTCCAGGACCGGGTTGACCAGGTGCCCGACCACGTCGTCGACGTCGAAGGTGAACACCCGCAGACCCACACCCAACTGCGGGGCGGCCAGCCCGGCCCCGCTCTGGTCGAGCATGGTCTCGGTCAGGTCCGCGACCAGTCGGCGCAGCTCTTTGTCGAAGTCGACGACCGGCTCGGCGGCTGTGCGCAGCACCGGGTCGCCGAACAGTCGGATGGGCTGGACCGTCACGCGGTGGTTCTCCTTCATCGGGCCCCGGGCTCGGTGTCCCGGTCTCTCGGTCTTCCAGTCTACGGACGTCCCGGTGAGGCCGACGGACGGGCGGCGCGGGGGACGGATCAGGCGGCGCGGGGTCAGAAGAGGTCGGCCGGGTCGACCTGCACCCGCACGGGGTGGGCGGCCTTGCGGGCGGTGCGCGCGGCACTGGCCTCGTGCAACGCCCGGGCCAGCGCCGACGCGCGGGCCCTGGGCACCCGCACCAGCATCCGTTCCTGCTCGTCGCCGGCCGGCACCGGCCCCAGGACCTCCGCTTCGTCAGGCAACCGGGCGGCGGCCAGCAACTCCGCCACCGCCTCCGGGCGACCGGTCAGGCTGGCCATCCGCACCACCGGCGGGAAGCCCAGTTCGCGGCGCTCGGCCAGCTCCCGGGTGGCGTACCAGGCCGGATCCCAGCGCAGCAGGGCCTGCACCGGAGCCAGCGCGCCGTCGGCCACGACCACGACCCGGCCGCCGTGCCCACCCGGGCGGGCCAACGCCGCGGCGGCCATCCAGCGGCGCAGCGCCTCCTCCGCGGCGCGCAGGTCAGCCCGGGTCAGCAGGGCCCAGGTGTCGAGCAGTAGCACCGCGCCGTACCCGCCGTCGGCCGGTGGCTCCGCGCCCGGGGTGGCGACCACCACCGCCGCCTCCGCCGGCACCACGGCCAGCACCTCCTCACGGCCGGAGGTGCGCACCGGCACCCCGGGAAACGCCCGGCCCAGTTCCTCGGCGGTGCGCCGGGCACCGGTCACGGCCGCCCGCAGCCGCCGCCCGCCGCAATGGGGACAGGCGTACCCGGCCGCGATCCGCCCACACCAGTGACAGGCCGGTACGGCCCGCGACGAGCCCAACGCCAGCGGCCCGGCGCAGTGCGGGCAGCGGGCCGGGCCCCGGCAGTCCTCGCAGGACACCGACGGCAGGTAGCCACGCCGCGGCACCTGCACCAGCACCGGGGCCCCGGCCTGCAGTGCCTGCCGGGCCGCCTGCCAGGCCAGGCTGGGCAGCCGGGCGGTGGCGGCCGCGGGATCGCGGGCCAGTTGCGGGTCGTCACCGGTCGGGGCGACCGCCGGGGCGCGCCGGCGCAGCGTCTCCCGGTCCGCGACGATCTCCCGGGCCCAACCCGTCTCGACCAGCTGCTGTGCGTCGCCGGTCCGGGCGTACCCGCCCACCAGGGCGGCGGCGTCGGCGAGGTGGGCCCGGGTCAGCAGCACCTGAAGGGCATG
>DASVVF010000692.1:0-9335 GCA_036386695.1 Catenuloplanes sp.
CCGGGCCGGTCGCTGACTTTCCACTGCGCCGACCACTCCTCCAGCGGCGGCCCGTGGCCGGGGGTCTACTACAGCGTGCCGATCGGCCTCGCCGTCCTTATTGGACTGTTGGCGGCCGCCGTCGCGGTGCGGTTGGTGACCCGGCGGCCTCGTCCCGGCGCGGATCCGGCGAGCCGGGCCGCCGACGACCAGGTCCGGCGGGCTTCGGCCCGCGCCGTCGTGGCGGCCTGCGGGGTGTTGGCCGCCGCGCCGCTGGCCGGCGTCGCGGTCATCGCGGCCGGGCAGCTGCACGGGGTCGGCGCGGCGTGCGCGCCGGGGTGGTTGCCGGCCGCCGGGTGGGCGAGTCTGGGGCTGGGCGTCGTCGCCCTGGTGGCCGCCTGCGGGTTCGCCGGCGCGTTGCTGTTTCCGGAGCGCCGGGCGGTGTCATGACCACGCCGTACCTGAGTGTCGACACGGCCGGGCCGGTGCCACCGTACGAGCAGATCCGGGCGCAGCTCGCCGCCCTCATCCGGCACGGGGTGCTCACCCCCGGCAGCCGGCTGCCGCCGGTGCGCCAACTCGCCGCCGATCTGGGGTTGGCCACCGGCACGGTGGCCCGCGCCTACCGGGAACTGGAGTCCGCCGCCCTGGTGATCTCCCGGCGCGGCGGCGGCACCCGGGTCGCCGACCCGCCGACCCCGAGCACCCCGGGGGAACGGGATGAGCTCCTGGCCGGCCACGCCGGGGCGTACGTGGCCGTTGCCCGCCGGCTTGGGGCCGACGACGACACCCTGCTCGCCGCCGTCCGGCAGGCGCTGCACGCCGGCGGCCTACTCCCCGTCGACCAGGTGCCCGCCCAGGAAGATTGACATCAGCTGCCGGCGGCGTGATCACGGGGTGTCCGGCGCCCCGCCGGGCAGCTGCGGGTTG
This sequence comes from Catenuloplanes sp., assembly GCA_036386695.1. GTDB lineage: Bacteria > Actinomycetota > Actinomycetes > Mycobacteriales > Micromonosporaceae > DASVVF01. The sequence goes on from DASVVF010000692.1 coordinate 910, forward strand.
CGCGGCGGCTCGCTCATCATGCTCAGCCGGCCGACCTCCCACCCCTGCAGCATCTGCTCGGAGCCCTGCAGCTGCCTCGCGATGACGGCCAGGTTCCCGCGCAGGATGCGGGCCATGTTCTGCAGCTCGGCGATGGTGGCGTCGTCCTGCTTGCCCTTCTGCACGATCAGGTCGGCGGTCTCGGCGCCGACGACCGTGGCGGCGAGCGCCGTGCGCAGGCGTTCCCGCTGGAACGCGATCCGCTCCCGCTCGGTGGTGCGGACCCGCCGGGTTTCCAGGTACTGGTAGGCCGCGAGTGCCAGGGCGAGGCAGGTGGCCACCGCGGCGATGATGTCGACGACGTCCATGCTGGATTCTCCCGTGGGGTACCGGCGGCCCACCCGCGAACCTGGGCTGGGGTCGCGGGGGCGATCCCGCGACGATCCCATCGTCTCCGATGGAAGCACCCGCCAAATCACCCGGACGGGCGTCTCCGGGGCCCCGGCCCGGCGGCAGGCTTGACCCCGCCGGTCACCGTGGACGGGACGCGGTCAGCGCAGGGGAGGCACGATGTGGTTCGCGGCCAAGTGCCCGGTCCGTCCGGAGGAACAGCAGTGGATCGACGTGTCGATGGACTGGCTGGTCGACAGCTTCGGCGAGGACGTGCTGCACCGGCCGGTGATGCTGCCGACCGACGAGTTCTTCCCCGGGACGTACACCGGCAGCCGCGACGACGTGCGGGCGGTGCTGGGCCGCGTCGCCGCCCACATGCGGGTCGACACCGCCCGGGTGGACCTGCTGTTCGAGTCCCCGGACGAGGCGCAGGCGGCATTGTTGAGCAGCCTGCCGGCGTACCAGCGCAGTTCGACCGACGCCGCCGGGCACTACCGGCGGCGCGACGGCCGGGGCGTCATCACCGTCCGGGAGGACCAGGCCCGGGATCCGATGGCGCTGGTCGCGACCCTCGCCCACGAGCTGGGCCACGAGCGGCTCATCGGCGAGGGGCGGCACGACGGCGGCGCCAAGGACCACGAGCCGCTCACCGACCTGCTGACCGTCGTGTTCGGGTTGGGCATCTTCGCGGCGAACTCGGCCTTCGACTACCGCGGCGATTCCGGCGGTTGGCAGACCAGGCGGCTGGGCTACCTTACCGAGCCGATGTTCGGGTACGCGCTGGGCCGCTACGCCTGGCTGCGCGGCGAGACCTCCCCGGGCTGGGCGCGGTATCTGGACACCAACCCGCGCGCCTATCAGAAGCGCTCGCTGCGGTTCCTGGCTAGTTCGGGTGCCCGAGGTCCTGGCTGAGGTCCCATTCGTAGCGCCGGCCGGCCGGCTGGGCGTCGCGCCACTCGATCAGCCACTGGTCGGTGCCCTCGATCCGGCGGGCGGCGGAGCGCCGGCCCAGGTCGTGCAGCTCGACCAGGCGCGGCGGCCGGGCACTGTTCGGAAAGACGAACCGGAACCGCAGGTCGGTCAGGGCCGAAGCTCCGCCGTTGCCGGTGGGCAGGCGGTCGTTCCAGGCCAGGTGGTCCCAGCCGCGCTGCCGCAGCGGCGCCCACAGCCCACGGGGCCGGTACTCCACCTTCCACCGCACCGGGGCGGTCAGCCCCGACTCGAACACCAGCCAGACGCGCAGGTACTGGGTCCGCTCGACCAACGCGAACCGGGTGATCCGGCCGGGCCCGTCCGGGATCGTGGCGGTGAAGCCGATGTCGTCCATCCGCACGACGCGCTGCCCGTCGACCGGCACGATCGGCCGGATCCCCCGGTGCATCACCCGCCGGTGGGGCGTCGTCTGGCGGCGTTCCACGATGGTGTCGGTGGTGTCGTCCACGCCGATGGTGATGGTGACCTCGAGCTTCTCCTGATACAGCGGGGTCTCGCGGTCGAGGATGTGCTCGATGGCGTCGACGTAGAGCTGATGACCTGCCCGCTGGTCGGTCAGCTGCCGGTTCGCCTCGGCCAGCTCCCGTTTCAGCTCCTCGTTCTTCGTCAGGTGGCAGAGCAGCCAGAAGCGGACGCCCAGGAACAGCCCGCAGGCGACGCCGATGCCCGCGAGGGCGGCCCTGGCCACACCCGTGGAGAAACCGGCGAGTTCGGCGACGCCCGATCCCAGGCCGATGACAAGCGCCGCGAAATTGATGAAGCTCCGAAAAAGTGCCTTCAGCTGAAGCAATTTCGGCATGGTGGATCCAGTCCCCGCGAGGTAGCCGCCGCGCGACTACCCGCTCCCCCTGTCGGCAGCCAGCCTCAGTCGGAGCAGTCGCGTGGTGGGTGGAAGCTCACGTTTCCGATTATGCCAAACTTCCCAATAAAGACATGTCCCTCATTGGGGTGATGTCGGCTGATCGGCCTGCGGGACGTGCCACGTTGGGCCGGTGCGGGCGGCAATGGTTGCCATCGGCCCCCAGGGCGCCGATCCTGAGGGTGATTCTTCCGTTTTTCCGTCATTCAGGGCGATCACCCGGGGGGCGAACACCGTGGCAATCCAGGCGCGACCAGCGGCAGCAGGATCGCCGGCGAACAAGGCCAGGAACAGAAACCGTGGGTACGGGGAAACCGCGGCCATCGGGGGCGAAGGAGGCAACGGGTAGCGCGGCTTCCTCCGTTAGGGGGCGCCGCCGGCCGCCGAGCGTGGCGGACAGCGGCACCCCGACCGGGCGAAATTCGCGACTATCGGAACGAGCCGCCCTCGCCGCCCGTACGGACGGCGCCGAGCGCGGTGATCGTGTTGTCGTCGGACATCGGTGATCGCATCCTTCTGCAGAATCGGTGGAGCGTTCGTGTGGTGTCCGCCCACGAGCCTGGCGAAGCCGCCCGCTGTGACATCGGCTGTCGACTCCGGGCGCCCGTCCGGTGCCGGTCGACCCCTCGCGGGGCAGCCGCCATCCCGCACGGTGGAAGCCCAACGAGCGTACCCAGCCCCAGGTCAACGACGTGGGCGATCCGCCGCCGACGCGCGGACGACGGCCCAGACGACCTTGCCGGCGGCGGTGGGTGTCGCGCCCCACGCCGACGCGGTGGCCTGGACCGTCCGCAGCCCCCGGCCCCGGTCGTCGAGGGGCGCGCCGCCGCGCGGCCGCCCGGGCTCGCGCAGCCTCGGCAGCGTGGCGACGCCGTCGGCTACCGCCAGGTGCAGCGCCGCGCCGCGCCGTTCCACGGTGACGACCAGGTCCGTGCCCGCGTGTTCGACGGCGTTGAGCGCCAGTTCGGACATCACCAGCCGGGCCGGATACAACAGCCGGGGCAGGCCCCAGGCGTGACAGGCGTCGGCGACCAGGGCGCGCGCCAGGCTGGCGGCCTCCGGCTCCGGGGGAAGGGACAACTGTCGGCGGTCGGGTTCCGGAAGCCCGACGACCCCGACCGTTGAGATCACCGCTCCGGGCAGCCGCTGCCCACGCCCGTTAGTCATGGGGAAAAGGTAAAGCGGCGGTGGCCCTACATTATTAGTGAGACTAATCAGGCAGGCCGACGCGGCGGGCGAACCCCCGCAGGCGGGCGTCGCGTCCGAACCGGGGCCGGCGCAGCAGCGTTCCGACCGCCTCCCGGGCCCCCTCGGAGGTGCCCACCAGCTGCGGGGCGATCACCTCGGCCCGGTGCAACGCCGCCGCCGCGGCGCTGTCGGCTCCCCGGCACTGGAGCAACGCCCGGGACAGGTCGATGAAGTAGGTCGCCTGCCGGTGCGCCACCGGCAGCGCCTCGACGCGGAAGCCGGGCACCGGGGCCCGGACCGCCGGGCCGTCACCGAGCACCACGAGAACGGCCACCCGCCAGATGCCGACGTTCGTGGGCCCGAAACCGAACCAGTCCCTCGGACGCTCACCGGTGAGCCCGGCCGCCCGGGCCGCCTCGTCGAGGTGTCCCATGGCCGTGGCACCGTGCCCAGCCTCAGCGGCGAGGATGGCGCTGACGAGATGGTGCATCCCGTACACGCTGGCCGCGTCCAGATCCACGCCGATGTGCGGGCTGAGCCGGTCGATGCCCTCAGCGACCGCCCGACCGGCCCCCTCGGTGCCGGTCAACGCCCGGATCCGGGCATAGTTGGCGAGGCCGAGCGTGGCGGGGTCACCCAGCTCCCTGGCGGTGCGCATGGCGGTCTCCGCCACCGAAAGAGTCAGATCCTGGTGGCCCAGTTGGACGCAGGCGGACACGGTGATGGAACAGACCTCCACCAGCTGACGCAGGTGATCCAGCCGTTCGTCGTCGGTGACCGTGCGGGATCGGACGGCGAGGGCCGTCAACGCCCCGCCCAACGCCGGCACGAGAACGTCGTACCGGCACTCGTCGAAGAGCCGGTCGAGCCACGCACTGTCGACCCTGCCGGGCGCCGGGTCGCCGCCCGGTGCGGCCACGTCGGGAAACGACACCGCGGCGATGCCGGCTCTCAGCAGCGCCATGGCCTGCCGATCGACCGGCTGGTGCGGTGCGGCCGGGTCGGGGTGACCGGTCAGCTCGTCCACCGAGATCTGCAGGGCGCGGGCGAGCGCCTCACGAGGGGCACGGCGCTCCAACGGCGCCAGGCCCGCCTCGATCTGCGCCACGTAACCCTGACTGAAACCGGCGAGGTCGGCCAGCGTCCGCTGGGTGAGACCTCGGCGGATCCGCCACCGCCGCAGCCGCGTTCCTACGGTGTCACCGTCCATTCGCCTCACCCCGTCCGCGCGGCGGTCAGAAATCCGCGCATCCTCCATCAAAGGGGAATCCGAACGGGGGTGGACGGACTACCAGTCCGCCGAGTTGTCGGCTCCGTCGGCGGTGGCGAACTCCGCCGAAGACAGAACCCGCTCGCCTTAATGATCGTCTTCTACACCTCGACCGTGGACGTGACCGGGTCGATCCAGACCAGCACGGCGGGAGCGATCAGGTCCGCCATCCACAGGACGCGGTCGGCCGAGCTGAAAATGCTCACGGCCGCCGCCTCGGTGGGGTCACACCAGACGAACACGACACGGTCGCTCAGTTGTATCCCCCAGCCGGCGACCGCCGGGACCGGGCTGCAGGTCGGGTCTTCAATTTCGTGGAGGATGACGAACCGGCGGGGCGCCATCGCTCGCAGTGTCGACGGCTCCATCCGGCCCATCACGCTTCTACCGGCGGCATTGAGGTCGGCCAGCGTCCTGCCGAGGTTCCCATGTCCGCCCCTCACCCCCCGAAGCCGGAGGACGTGAACAGGCGTCGCGCACCGATTCGCTCGGGCTGCGATGCGCCGGGTACGCGTAGGGGTAGGCGAAGGCTGCGGGAGAAGATTGCCACCGCGGCCTCCCGCTGCCAGCACGGTCCGGGACCGCCGCACGCGACGCAGCGACCATCCGCGCTGGACGTCACATGCGTGTCCAAGGCTTGTTGCGCCAGTGCGAGTTGCTGATCGGCATTCACGCCGTAGTACGTGGTCGCGCTCACTCGGCCCTCCCCATCGACAGTCGGTCCGGCCGAAGGGGCGCGACAGTCAGCCGCTCCGGTCGCACCCTCGGCCGCGGGCGAGCAGGGGCGGGCCAGCCGTCATCTCCGCTGCGGCCTCCAGACAGCACAGCAGCGGCCCTGTCGGGGGTTGGCTGGCCTGCCGTGAAGCAGGTGTCACTCGCCGCGCCGTTGACGATAGAGCGTACTTCGAGTATCGGGCCGTACTAATAGTGTTAGTTGCTCGGGAGGCGGATGCCGCACCGGTCGGCGAGGTCGCGCAGCTTCGTGTCCCCGCCAAGGCGCGCCCGGCCGAGGTCATGGATCAGCGCCCGGACAGCGCGATGCCGTCGAACCTGCTCCGGGGTCAGCTCCTCTGCCTGACAGAGCGCCCGGATGACGGCATCAAACTGGCGCCGCTGCATGTGCGCGCGCGCCACGTCGATCAGCAGGCGAGCTTGGCGCTCGGGTGACAACGCAGAGGCGTCCATACGCGAGGCGACCCCCAGCGCCGTGCCGGCGTCACCAAGTTCGACCGCCACCGAGATCTCGTGGAGCGACACGTTCGTCGGGCCGAATTCGGTGTGGTAGTCGTTGCGCCCGTCGCCCAGTCGTTCGCCCGCTTGGCGGGCCAGTCGCATTTCTTCGTACGCCCGGTCCACGTCGTTCTGCCTCGCCGCGACGATGGCCAGCTGCAGCCGCAGAGCGCCCTGGATGGCGATGGCCGGCAGCTCGTCACCGTCGACCAAGGGCTGCAACGCTTCCACGGCGGTGCGTGCGGTCGCCGCTGCCTGCTCGTGGCGGCGATCGGCCTGAAAAACCAGCGTGAGCCGGAAAGCCCCCTCGGCCATGAGCAGTGGGTCGCCCGAGGCCTCGGCAGCCGCGATAGCGCGGTCGGCTGCCACCCAGGCCGCATCGGTTTCCCGCAACTTCGACAGGGCGGCGGCGCAGGAATGATAGGTTCGCGCCAACTCGCCGTACGCTCGACGCCGGGCGGCGCCCCTGGCCCGGCGGACCCGCGCCTCCAACGTCGGCAGTAGCCTCATGAGCAGCGGGAGCAGCTCGTCATAGGCGCCAGCGTGGGTCAACACCCAGGCGTGTTCCACGTCGATTTCGGCGGCTTCATCGAACGGGACGGACCCGTGTTCAGCTGCCAGCGCCAGCGCCAGGCTCGACGACAACAGCATCCGCAGCGCCACGGCGTGCTCCGGTCGCTCGTTCACGGCAGCGATCACCGGCGTCTCCGCGGCCAACTCGCTGAGCGGCACAGCCAGCGCGTCGGCCACTCGACGCAGAACGGTCATCCGGTCAACCCGTCGAACGCCACGCTCCACCTGGGACACCCACGTCTCGGAGCGTTCGATCATGGCGCTGAAGTCCCGCTGCGACAAACCGCGCTGCCCCCGGTAGAACGCGATCTTCCGGCCGAGGGCACGCGCGCTCGCGTCCGTCACAGCCGGTCGAGCCCTTTCCCGGCACCCGGCGTCAGGAACTCCACCCGCGTACCCACGAGCAGCGGATCCTTGCGCGCGTGAAACTCGCGGACATGCTCAGCGTCCTCGTGCTCCTGGAACGCGTCGCGGTCCCGATAGACCTCGTAGAACACCCGCCCGAGCGGCTCGCCCTCCACAGCATGGGTCGCGTAGACCAGGGTTCCGGTTTCCTTCTCGGTGATCTCCTGAACCGCCTCGGACGTCAGCTCATCGAACTGCCGCGCAGCCGCTTCGTCACGACAGTCGAACCGCACCACCAACGCGAACACCGCATCACCTTCCGGTCCTAGCCGCACAAATTGTGCGCCATAGCACCCAGTATGCCGGCAATTTGCGTCTTGGCGACGCCGTCGCTGGAGCTGTTCACGAACCGGAAACTCGTACAAATGCCTTGGGCTCGACGGTGTGATAGTAGAGCGACCAGGGCAGGCCGGCGCCACACAAGACTGACCCGCCTCAGCGCCGGGTGGCGATGAGACGGGTCAGCTGGAACAAAATCAGGCGGCCACGCGGGTCAGACGGCGACGACGCACCGTCTGGCGGGTGACAGCGATGCTGCCGGCCATCGCCATCGCGGCGAGCCCGGCGAGCGCAACACCTGATCCGCCCATCGGCTCATCCCCGGTGGAGATCAGGCCGGTGTTCCCGCCCGTCGCCCCGACCGAGAAGGACGCCGGCGTCGCGTGCCAGCCGCCCTGGTTCTTGCTGGTGACGTTGACGGTAGCCGACGCCGACTTACCCGACGTCTTACCCTTGCCCTTGATGATGACCTTGCCAGGCTTGGCCATCCTGACGCTGACCTTGAAGGAGCCCTTCTTGTCCGTCACGACAACGACCGTCTTGACGAGCTTGTAGAAGTTCTTGCCCTTCGCCTTGAAGAGAACGGTGACGGTCACCTTCTCTTTGTGGGCGTACCGGTTACCCGTGGCCTTGACCGTCTTGCCGGCCTTGACGCTGCCCGGCTTGACCACCAGGTCCGGCTTCGACGGCGGGTAGTGGGCACGGGCGGTGGCCGAGCCGCCCGGCGGCGTGGCGAACGCCGCCCCCGGAGTGAGCGTTGCGAGGCCGAACGTCATCGCCACGGTGGCGACGAGGGCGGCCAGCAGAGCTGAAGCCCGATTACGGCTCATAGAAACCTCTTCCAAACAGTTGTCTTACTTACAGGGTAAAACGACGATTTGCACCTTCCGATACGACTCGCCGCTACGACGGGCAGCCAGGCCCGGAAGTCACCGTCGTTTTCCACGGCCGCACCGTCGGGGTGGTTCTGAGTTCAGGAGTGACAGCGGCCCCCGGGGCGGGCAGCGCACCGGTCTCGATGGTCACGTCCAGCGTCCGGCTGGCGCCGGGTGGCAGATCCACGGTGATGACCGCGACGCCACGCTCCCGTTCCACGCCAACGCCGATGTCGATCTCCTGGTTGTCCATCTTGACGCCCACCACGCCACCGCCGGTCGGGCTGAACACCATGACGTTGGTCCGCACGGTGTACGGGTTGCCGGAAAGCGCCAGACCGGTCACGTAGGCGGGCAGTTTGGCAGTGGGTGCGGTGGAGCC
>DASVVF010000693.1:0-8260 GCA_036386695.1 Catenuloplanes sp.
CGCCGGCCACGGCCCGGCCACACTCGTCTTCGACCGGGTCGGGTTCGCCTACGACGGCGGGCCGGAGGTGCTGCACGACGTCTCCTTCGCGGTGCCCGCCGGCCGTACCGTGGCGCTCGTCGGGGCCACCGGGTCCGGCAAGTCCACCATCGCCTCGCTCGCCGTCCGCCTGGTCGACCCGGACACCGGGGCGGTCTGCATCGACGGGGCGCACCTGCCCACGCTCACCGCCGCATCGCTGGCCGGCGCCGCCGCGCTCGTACCGCAGGTGCCGTTCGTCTTCGACGACACCGTCCGCGGCAACATCACCCTGGAACGCCCGGAAGTCGACGACGAGGCGGTCTGGTCGGCGCTGCGGCTGGCGCAGGCCGACACGTTCGTCGGGCGGCTCCCGGACGAGCTGGACACCGAGGTCGGCGAGCGCGGCACCTCGCTGTCCGGCGGGCAGCGGCAGCGGTTGACGCTGGCCCGGGCCCTGGCCGGCCGCCCCCGGCTACTGGTGCTCGACGACGCCACCAGCGCCGTGGACCCCCGCGTCGAAGCAGCGATCCTGGCGTCGCTGCGCGGCGGGGACGCCGGCGCGTCGATCCTCGTCGTGGCGTACCGGCGGGCCACCATCGCCCTCGCCGACGAGGTGGTCTACCTGGAACGGGGCCGGGTGGTGGCGCACGGGCGCCACGCCGACCTGCTGGCCACGGTGCCCGGGTACGCCGACCTGGTCACCGCCTACGAACGGGCCGAGGCCGAACGCGAGCGGGAGAAGGCGTACGACGAGTCGGTGGCGGCCGAGGGGGCCGGCGTCCCGGCAGCGGCCGACGGCGCCACCGAGGACATCGAGGTCTCGGCGTGAGCACCGCCACGGCCACCGCCCCGGGCGCCGCGGTGGAGCCGCCGGCGCGGCCGGAGTCGACCTGGCGCACCATGCGGCGGGGGTTGGCGCTGTCGCCGGAGCTGCGCACCGGGCTGGCCGGCACGGTGGCGCTGGCCGTCGTGTCGATGGTCGGCCGGGTGGCGGTGCCGATCGCCATCCAGCAGGGCATCGACCGCGGGCTGACCGTCCCCGGCGGCCCGGATCTGCGCCTGATCGGCCTGATCGCCCTGGCCACCGCCGGCATCCTCACCCTGACCACGGCCTGCGGCTATCTGATGATGCGGCGGCTGTTCACGGTCAGTGAGACCGCGCTGGCCGGGGTGCGCACCCGCACGTTCCGGCACATCCACGACCTGTCGATGCTGCACCAGCAGTCGGAGCGGCGCGGTTCGCTGGTCTCCCGCGTCACCGGCGACATCGACCAGATCACCCAGTTCCTCCAGTCCGGCGGGGTCAACCTGCTGGTCAGCTCCGGGCAGCTGGTCGTCACCACGGTGGTGATGACGATCTACTCCTGGCAGCTGACCGCTGTGGTCTTCGCCGCGTTCGTTCCCGCGGTGATCGTGATCCGGGCCTTCCAGCGGCGCCTCGCCGGGGCGTACGGGGCGGTCCGGCAGAAGATGGGGATCCTGCTCGGGGTGATCTCCGAGAGCGTCGTCGGCGCCACGGTGATCCGCGCGTACGGGGTGTCGGGTCGCACCCAGCGGCGCCTGGACGCCTCCATCGAGGACCTGCGTCGGGCGCAGCAACGCGCCATGCGGACCAGTGTGATCAGCTTCTCCACCGGTGAGATCGCCGCCGGCCTGGCCCTGGCCTCGGTGGTGGTGGTCGGCACCCGGCTGGGCGTCGACGGCGGGCTGAGCGTGGGGCAGCTGACCGCGTTCCTGTTCCTGGTGACGTTGTTCATCCAGCCGGTGCAGATCGCCACCGAGGTGCTCAACGAGGCGCAGAACGCCATCGCCGGCTGGCGACGGGTCCTGGATGTGCTCGACCTGACCCCCGACGTGCCGGACCCGGGCCCCGCCGGGGTCGACCTGCCGTCCGGTCCGCTCGACGTCCGGTTCGCCTCGGTCGGCTTCCACTACCCCGACGGTCCACCGGTGCTCACCGATGTCGACCTGTCGATCCGGGCGCGGACCCGGGTGGCGGTCGTCGGCGAGACCGGCAGCGGCAAGACCACCTTCGCCAAGTTGCTGACCCGGCTGATGGACCCCAGCCAGGGGCAGGTGCTGCTGTCCGGGGTGCCGCTGCGGCAGGTGCGGTTCGCGTCCCTGCGGGCCCGGGTGGTGATGGTGCCGCAGGACGGGTTCCTGTTCGACGCCACCGTCGCGGAGAACGTCCGCTTCGCCCGCCCCGACCTGACCGACGCCCAACTGACGCTGGCCTTCACCGAGCTGGGCCTGGCCGACTGGCTGGACGGGCTGCCCGCCGGGGCGCGGACCCCGGTGGGGGAACGCGGCGAGGCGCTCAGTGTGGGGGAGCGGCAGTTGGTGGCGCTGGCCCGGGCGTACGTGGCCGACCCGGACCTGTTGGTGCTGGACGAGGCGACCAGTGCGGTCGACCCGGCCACCGAGGTGCGGCTGCAGCGCACCCTGGACGCGGTGACCCGTGGACGGACCACCGTGGTGATCGCCCACCGGCTGTCCACCGCCCAGTCCGCCGACGAGGTGATCGTGGTCGACGCCGGTCGGGTGGTGCAACGGGGGCCGCACGCGCAGCTGGTCCGGGACCCGCACTCGGTCTACGGGCGGCTCTTCGCCTCCTGGCTGGAACAGACCCGCTGACGCGGCGTCAGCTCAGGGCCGCGACGGCGCGACGGCCGCGTCGAAGGTGCCGGGCAGGTCCCCGGTGAGGTAGCGCTGGACGGTCGGCCCGACGGCGGCGACCACCGCCTCGGCCGGCACCGACGTCAACGGTTCGATCTTCAGGATGTAGCGCACGATGCCCAGTCCGGCCATCTGGGAGGCGACCAGGCTGGCCCGCAGCGGTGCCTCCGTCGGGTCGAGGTCCAGGTCGGCGAGGACCCGCCGGAGCACCTGGGTCACCACGAACTCGCGCATCAACCGGGCGGTCCAGTCGTTGCTGATCGCCGAGCGCAGCAGCGCGACGCCGGCCACCCCGGCGGGGGAGTCCCAGATGCTCAGGAACAGCCGCACCAGGCGTTCGCCGATGCCGTCCCGGCTGCCGGCGAGCGCCTCCGGGAGCAGTTCCGCCGGGTCGATCGGGGCGTTCATGGTGGCCAGGAAAAGCTTGCTCTTGGTGCCGAAGTAGTGGTGGACCAGCGCCGGGTCGACCCCGGCGCCGGTGGCGATGGCGCGGATGGAGGCGCCGTCGTAGCCCCGTTCGGCGAACGCCGCCCGGGCCGTGGTCAGGATCGCCTCGCGGGTGTCCGGGTTGCCGGGCCGCCGGCCGGTGCGTCGTACCATCCGGGGCGCCCCTTTCCGCTCGTCGGTCCGGCCGGGTGGCGCGGTCCGGCCGGGTCGCGGCCGGACCGCGCGGCGCTCAGGCCGTGCGGCGCCGCAGGGTGGCCGCGGCCAGCACCAGCGCGACGACCGCCGCCCCGGCCACGATGGCCAGGTCCCGCCACATGGTCGCGGTCGGTGACGGGTTCGCGCCGACGTGGCTCAGCGCCTGCACCGCGTACGACAGGGGCAGGACGTCGCTGACCGCCTGCAACCAACCGGCCATCAGCCCGCGCGGCACGAACAGCCCGCAGAGCAGCAACTGCGGGATCACCACGACCGGCATGAACTGTACGGCCTGGAATTCGGTCTGCGCGAACGCGCTGCACAGCAGGCCCAGGGCCACCCCGAGGACGGCGTTGGTGACGGCGATCAGGATGACCAGTCCGATACTGCCGGCGGTGTCCAGGTCGAACAGCCAGTACGCGGCGATCGCGGCCACGCTCGCCTGCACGGCGGCGGCCAGCCCGAAGGCGATGCCGTAGCCGAAGAGCAGGTCCAGCTTGCCCAACGGGGTGGTCAGCAGGCGCTCCAGCGTGCCGGAGGTGCGCTCGCGCAGCATCGCGATGCTGGTGACCAGGAACATGATCACGAACGGGAAGACACCCAGCATGATCAGCGCGATCCGGTCGTAGACCGGGCCGCCGCGGTCGTACATGAAGTAGAGCAGGGTCAGCAACAGCGTGGGTACGGCGACCAGCAGCGCGACGGTGCGCCGGTCGTGGCGTAGCTGGCGCAGGATCCGCCCGGTGGTGGCGATCAGGATGCGGGTGGTCACGGGAGTTCTCCTTTCCGTTCCGATGGTGCTCACGCCGGCACCTCGCGGTGCTCGCGGTTGCGGATCAGCCGCAGGAACGCCTCGTCCAGGTCCGGGGTGCCGGCCGTCGAGCGGATGGCGTCGGGGGTGTCGTCGGCGATCAGCTCGCCCTCGCGGATGAGCAGCAGCCGGTCGCACCGGCCGGCCTCGTCCATCACGTGGCTGGACACCAACAGGGTCGTCCCGTCGGCGGCCAACCGGTGGAATTTCTCCCACAGCTCCGCGCGCAGCACCGGATCCTGCCCCACGGTGGGTTCGTCGAGCACCAGCAGTTGGGGGCGGCCGAGAATGGCGCACGCCAGCGAGGCGCGGCTGCGCTGCCCACCGGAGAGGGTGCCGACCAGTTGACCGGCCGCGTCGGCCAGTCCGACGTCGGCGACCGCGCGGTCGGCCTCGGCGTCGCGCAGCCCGTAGAGGGCGGCGAAGTAGCGGGCGTTCTCCCGCACGGTCAGGTCGACGTAGACGCTGGGCGCCTGGGTGAGGTAGCCGACCGTGTGGCGCAGCGCCGCGGATCCGGCCGGGTGGCCGAGCACGGTGACGCTGCCGGACCTGATCCGCTGGACGCCGACGATGGCCCGCAACAGGGTCGTCTTGCCGCTGCCGCTGGGGCCCAGCAGGCCGGTGACGCTGCCGCGGGCGATGTCGCAGCTGATGCCGTGGAGCACCGGCCGACGACCCCGCTCGACGACGAGATTGTCCACCCCGATCGCGGTTTCCATGGGTACCTCCCGGGACTGCGGCAAAGAACTCAACGACTGATGAACTCAACGGTAGATGAAATGTGCCGGTCGGCACAAGCCCACCCGGGCACACCGCCGGATTGCGCACCTGGGCAAGGGCATTGCGCCTGGATAAGGCCTGCGGCAGGATGACGCGGTGATCAACCCACCGGCGGTCGCAGGGGGACTGCTGAGTTGCTGGACCGACCGGCTGCGCGCCCTGCCGGGCCCACCGGCCGTCGGAGTTCTGCTGCGCGGCAGCCACGCCCGAGGCGCCGCCACCGCGTACAGCGATCTGGATCTGGACCTGCTGGTCGACGGCCCGCCGTATCAGGCGAATCCGGCGTTCCTCCAGGAAAACGGGCACCGCCTGGTGCACGTTTCGGTGGCCGTGCGCGACGTCGAATCCTGGTTCGCCCGGCTCCGGTCCCCCGCGCCCTGGTCGTTCGGGCTGCCCGTGGACGCCCCGGCCCGGCTGCTGTGGGCCGCCGACGGCTGGCGGGACCGGCTCGACCTGTGCCGGGTGCGCCAGCCGGGTAGCGAGCCGCGACTGGAGGACCTGGTCGCCGGCGTGGGCAAGCTCTGCGCCGCGTACGCCGCCGCCGACGACGCCGTGGCCCGGCTGGCCGCCGGTGACCTGGCCCGCGCCTGCCTGTCGGTGCTGCGGCTGGCCAACCCACCGGTCACCGTGGCCAGCCGCCGGGAAGCCGTCGAGGCGGTCCTGCACCTCGCCGTCGTGCCCCCCGGCTACGACGCCGACATGCGGCTCTGCCTGGGACTACTGGCCGGCACCCTGACCGAGGTGTACGCCGCCGGCCGGCGGCTCGCCGCCGGGGTGGTCGCGCTCGTCCGGCCGTACGCCGACGTGCTGGCCGCCAGCTGTGGCCGGGACCTGGCCGGCGCGCTGATCGACGGCCGCCTCGACCGCTACCTGACCCAGCTCGCCGCGACCGGTTGAGGGCGCCGCACGCTCACAGCTCCAGGATGCGGTCCAGGAACTCGCGGTAACGCCGCATCGCGATCCGCATCGTCTCGGTGTCGGGGGCGGTCGAGTCCCGCAGCGGGTCCAGTCGCTCCTGCTCGCTGAGCAGGGCCGCGGTGACCTCGTTGACCGCGGCGGTGACCAGGGCGCCGGCCTGGGCGAGCGCCTCCACCGGTTCGTCGACGAACAGCGCCTTCACCTCGTGCCAGTCGTCCCGGAAGCGCTGAGCCGACGGCTCGCTCCACACCGCCAGGGTGCTCTGCTGCACGTCGCCGGGGCGTAGCGGGGTGGGCGCCGGTGTCGAGGCGTCGGACCCGGCCGGGTCGGTGTCGCCCTCGTCGGGTGCCCGGTCGTCGCCCCGCTGCTCGGCCGCCGCGGAGTCGTCCCCGCCCGGGGCGGTGTCCACCGCCGGCCCGGTCGCATCGTGCCCGGCCGCCGGGTCGTCCGCACCGGTGTGCTGCCCGGTGGTGTGCTCGGCGGGGGTCTCGTGGGGTGCGACAGCGCTCTGCATCGGTTCGGCTTCCTGGGTGTCCGGGTGTGCGGGCTGGCCATGCTCGACCGGGTGGCCAAACACGTCGTCGTGCGGCTGCCCCGCCTCCGACTGGTGCTGCTCGACCCCGGCGGTGCGGGCCTCGTACGCGTCGATGAGCCCGCTCGGGTAGAACCGCGGATCCGCGTCGGTTGGCGCCGAGCCGTTCTCCGGGTAGGCCGAGCCGGTCTCGGGGTAGCCGGAGGGCGCTACCCAGCCGGGCGCCTCGTAGCGCGCCGATCCAGCCACCGCCTGATCGTGCGACCCCCCGGCGAACCCGTCGGCCTGGTAGCCGGCACCGTCGTGCCGTTCACCGTCGTGCCGCTCCGGCTCGTCCGGGCCCGGGCCGTGCCGGTCCGGCTCGTCCGGGTCGTGCCGGTCCAGCCGTTGCCGGTCGGAGCCGTACCTGCCGGATCCGTACGTGGCAGCGGATCCGTACTGGATCGGTTCGTACTGGGCGGCTGGGTACTGAGCGGCTTCGTGCTGGGCGGCTTCGTGCTGGTCCGTTTCGTACGGTGCAGCTTCGTGCTGGTCCGTTTCGTACGGGGCGGCCTCGTGCCGGTCGGCCTCGTACCGGGCGGAATGGTCAGGGGTACCCGCGTACCGGCCGCGGTCCAGCTGCTGCGGTCCGAGCTCGTCGGTTTCCCGGTCGGCGAGCTCCTGGTCGGTGAGCTCCTGGTCGGTGAGTTCCGGCTCGGCCACCTCCTGCCGCTGGCCGAGCCGTTGCCCGCCCTGCTCGTGCCGGGCCGGGTCGTGCTGAGCCGGGTCGTGCTGAGCCGGATGGTAGGCGCCCTGTTCGTGCTGGGCCGGGTCGTGCTGAGCCGGATGGTAGGCGCCCTGGTCGTGCTGAGCCGGGTCGTGCTGAGCCGGGTCGTGTGGGGCCGGGTCGTGCTGGGCCGGGTGGTGAGCGCCCTGGTCCTGGGTTGGGTCGCGCTGGAGGGTGTCCAGCCGGGACACCGCGTACCCGTCATGGTCCCCGTGGCCGGTGTCGCGCGGGGTCGGCAGCTGCGGCGCCAGCCGTGGGTCGGCGACGTCCGCCGCCCGCCCGGCCGGGTCGTCCGCCGGCTGGTCGGGTGACGCGACCGGCTGGTCCCGCGGGTGGTCGGGCCGGTCCGCGGCCGGCGGGGCGTACCCCACCCCGCCGGTCCGGTCCTGGCCCCACCGGACGACCTCCGGGCCGGTGTGCCGCACCGGTGCCGGGGGCTGGGCCGGTGGGTTCGCCGACGTCGGGGTGACCCCGTACCGGGGGAAGGCCGACAGGGCGCCGCGCCGGGCGTTCTCGGCCCGGGACCGCTCCGGTGCGGGCTGCCAGGTGCGCAGATCCGGCGGCGGTTCGACGGGGGCGGCGGACGCCGGGATGTCCCGGTCGTCGACGTCGTCCGGTGGCGAGGTGCGCCGGGATCCCAGCGACACGACCTTGGCGTCGCCCGGCCCGGTTCCGGTAGCGTCGTGCCCCCACGGACCTTGGTCTGCGGGCTCCGGCTCCAGCGACGCGGCCGCGGCCGGGGCGGTCGCCCAGCTGTCGACGTACTGCCGCGGGGCGCGCAGGGCCTGGACCCACTGGGCGTGATCGTCATCGGCCAGGGCCGGCTCGAACGCGGGCTGGGTGGGCGGCACGGTGGCGACGGGCACCGCGGCGCGCCCGGCCGGGGCGTTCGCCGAGTAGACCTTCGGGGTCGCGTCATCCGACCGGGCGCCGGGCTGCCGTTGCACCGGCACCGGTACGCCGTGGGTCGGGGCGGCCGGTGGCCCGGTCTGCTGCTGCGGTTGGGCCGACTGGGCGGAGGGCGTCGGCTCCATGATCGGTCTCCCGTCGTTGCGGTGGCGACGCCAGCCGTCGCCGCCGGTGTCGCCGCTTACCTGCGCCGGCACCGCCGACG
>DASVVF010000694.1:0-2415 GCA_036386695.1 Catenuloplanes sp.
GACTCGGCCTTGGCCAGCAGGGCGCGCACCCGGTCCAGCAGCCGCACGTCGATACCGGGCCGGGTACCGGGTGCCGCGCCCCCCGCACGGTCGCGCGGCGGCGCGGCGGTGCCCGGCGGCGCGACCAGCACCTCGATCGGCGGCAGCGTCGACAGGATGCCGACCAGCGTCAACACCGTGTCCAGGACGCTCACCCGGTCGAGCTTGAGCCGGGTGGCGACCGCGTCCAGGTAGCCGGCCGGGTGGGGCCACCAGAGCTCGGCGCCGAGGGCGTCGGCCTGAGCCAGCCACCGCTGGTCGACGACGTCGCGGTTGAACCGGGCCAGATGCGCCGCGACGGCGTCGGTCACCAGCTGCGCGTGCGTCGGGCCGCCCCGGCGGGCGACGACCCGGTGCAGTTCGACCGGCTGCCAGCCGCCCCGCCACAGCGTGGTGCAGGCCTCATCGAGGATCGCGGTCAGTACCGGGTCGACCTCAGCCGGTGGCATGAGGGTCAGCGTGTCCAGCCCGGACTCGTAACCGACCGCTCCGGCGAGGACCGCCCTGACACTTTCCCGCACCGTCGTCACCGGACAAGAGTACGGAGGTGTGGCCGGGGTCGGTCCGGGCAGCCTGGTGTGACCCGCATCCCCCCTGGTGCTGCTGATCACGCCGAAGCCCGCCGAGTGTCCCAGACCAGCGGATCGGGACGGGCAAGATGCCGGAACCCGGCACCCGGCGCCGACCCTCGGCGACACTGCGTTGAGTGACACTCCACTAGCTGAGAGTGAGGGGCTGGCGTCATGAGTCAGACAACGGAGTTGACCCGTTCGACCCGGGCCGTCGCCGAGGGCTGGATTGCCGCGTTGATCGGGAAAGACCTGGACACCGCGCTCACCTTCCTCGCCCCCGACGTCGAATTCGTGAACTACACCCCGGTCGCCGGCTACAACGACGACATGCGGTGGATCGGGACGTACCACGGGCGGGACGCGGTCCTGGCCAGCCTCAAGATATTCGCCGAGCAGTGCGAAGTCCGCCACGAGAAACTGATCCAGCTGGTGGTCGACGGCGCCGAGGCGATGGCGGTGGTGCACGAGACGTCGGTCGTCCGGTCGACCGGCCGCGAGTTCGAGGTCGAGTTCGTCCAGTGGCTCACGGTCCGCGAGGGGCGGATCGCGCGCTGGAAGTCCTACACCGATCCGTCATCGATCGTGCGTGCGATGCGCGACACCACGCCGGCCGGAAGCGTGTCCTGATGCTGTTCTACGTGCAGATGAAATGGATCCATGAGGGCCGCATCACCCTCGACGAGCTGTGGGACGTCGAGGCGGCCGAGGCCGACCACGCCCAGGAGACGCTGGATTCGGGCTTCTGCGTCGGGATCTGGAAAGTGGCCGCGCAGAAGCGGATCATCGCCATCCTGGATTCGCCGGACGCGGAGGAGCTCGACCGCACCGCGCTCGGCCGGTTGCCGATGCGGGAGTACCTGGAGTTCGAGCACGTCTGGCCGTTGCGCGACTACCTCGGCTTCGCGGCCGACGTCCGCAAGCACTACAAGGTCTGAGCCGGCCTGACGCCGCGTCACCGCCCGATGCCGGTGGGCCGTGGCGCGGCGTAGCGGCGGCCCAGTGCCCACGGGTTCCGCGGGACCGTACGGCGACTCACGCCATGCGGTTCTTGAAGGTCGCCCGATAGGCCTGCGGGGTGGTGCTCATCCGCTGGGTGAAGTGGTGGCGCAGGGTGGCGGCACTGCCGAACCCGGCGCGTACCGCGATCGCGTCGATTCCCAGGTCGGAGTCCTCCAGCAGCTGCCGGGCGAGCAGCACCCGCTGACCGGTCAGCCAGTCGTGTGGCGTCGAGCCGGTCTCGGCCCGAAACCGGCGCGCGAAGGTCCGTGGCGCCATGTGGGCCTGCCCGGCCATCGTGTCCACGGTGTGTTGCTGGCCGAGGGTCTCCAGCACCCGCGCCAGGATGGGTTGAAGCGTCGGCGCGTGGTCGGTGGAGGCCACCGGGGTCTCGATGAACTGCGCCTGCCCGCCGTCGCGGTGCGGCGGCACCACCATTCGCCGGGCCAGCGCGGTGGCCACCGCGGAGCCGTGCACCTGGCGGATCAGGTGCAGCCCGCAGTCGATGCTGGCGGCGGTGCCGGCGCTGGTCAGCAGGTTACCGTCGGCCACATAGAGGACGTTCGGGTCGACCTTGGCGGCGGGATACCGGGCGGCCAGCTGGTCGGTGTGCCGCCAGTGTGTCGTGCAGCGGCGGTCGTCCAGCAGCCCGGCCTCGCCCAGGGCGAAGGCTCCGGTGCAGACGCTCATCACCCAGGCGCCGCGCTCGTGCGCGGCGCGCAGGCCGTCCAGGACCTCCTCCGGCGGCTCCCGGTCGGTGTCGTACGGCGCCACGGCGACCAGGTCGGCGGTCCGCACCGGGGTGAGG
>DASVVF010000695.1:0-4588 GCA_036386695.1 Catenuloplanes sp.
GAGCCCCCGGACGGCCGCCGGGTCGATCGAACCGGGCAGGCCCACGGTGAGCGCGGCGCAGCCGTCAGCGCGGCGGGCCACCGCCGCGCCGGCCGCCCGCCACCCGGCCTCGTCGCCCCGGCCCACCCCGACGAGCAGCACCCGCGCGGGTTCCCGCAGCGGTCGGGGCAGATCCCGCACCGCGCCCGGTTGGCCGGGGCTGCCCCGGTCCGCGCGCAGCAGGGCGACAGCTTCGGCCCGCACGTCCGGCGGGGGCGGCGGGTCGGTGTTCAGCAGGTCGGCCCGGTCGGCGGGGCCGGCCGCCGCCGCGCCGGCGTCGGGCCCCGGCTGGCCGACCGGAAGCACGAGAACGCCAGGGTTGGTGGGTCCACGCACCAGCCGGATGGAGAGCACGCCGACCACACCTTCCACGAACGCGCCGGCCGTCGGCCCGCGCCGGTCCTACCGGGGGTACGAAGAGCCCGCCGGTACGGCGATTCACCGTACCGGCGGGCCCATGAGAGTCAGCCGGCGGCGGCTTTCAGCGCGTCACCGAGCGCGTTAGCCTCGTCGGGAGTCATCTCAACGACGAGCCGGCCACCACCTTCCAGCGGAACCCGCATGACGATTCCGCGGCCCTCCTTGGTGACCTCAAGCGGACCATCGCCCGTCCGCGGCTTCATCGCCGCCATGTTGTCTCCCCTCAGACCTACATCAGGGTCGGTAGGTTTCCCCACAGCACACAAACCAACACCCCGGTGCTCAGCCCACCGTGGTGCCCTTAAATCCGCGTCTGACCGACGGGTGGATACCCGACTGCCCACACGATTGCGGTCATAACGGACGGCGCCGCCTGCCTGATCGGTGCCGCCCGTGCTGCCGACCTGACATTTTCCCTGATGAACGCCGCTGGACCCAAACCGAGTCCGGATTGATGTGACACCGCCTAGCGTATCTTCCCAGCGACTGTCACAATGTGCGGTCATGCAGGCACGGTCGGCGCTCTTCGACCTGTACGGCGATTACCTGCGGCCCCGTGGTGGCCGTGCCCCCGTGGCGGCTCTGGTCAAGCTGCTCACGCCGCTCGGCATCGCCCCGCCGGCGGTGCGCACGGCAGTGTCCCGAATGGTGCGGCAGGGCTGGCTGAACCCGCTGCGGCTCAGCGCCGGACCCGGATATCTGCTCACCCCCAAGGCGGCACGGCGTCTCGATGACGCCGCCGCCCGCATCTACCGGACCTCGCGGGCCGGTTGGGACGGTCGCTTCGATCTTGTCCTGATCCGCACTCCCGTGTCCCGGCGATCCCGCCAGCGGCTGGTCACCAACCTGTCATATCAGGGTTACGGCATGCTCGACGAGCAAACCTGGGTAGCGCCGCGCCCGGGCGAGGACATCGACGCGCTGCTGGTGGAGAACGAGATCGAGTACGAACGCTTCAGCGCCGGCCACGTGGCGGGCACCGCCGGGGCGGCCAGCGTGGTCAACCGCGCCTGGAACCTGGCCGAGATCGGCCGCGCGTACGAGTGCTTCGTCGACGAACAGCGACCCCTGCTGGCCGCGGTCAACGCCCGCAGCAGCGACGAGGACGCCTACGCGGCCCGTTTCCGGCTGGTGCACGCGTGGCGCACGTTCCTGTTCCGCGACCCGCAACTGCCGCCGATGCTGCTGCCCGAGCGCTGGTCCGGCACCAGCGCCGCCGCCTTTTTCGACCGGCAGGCCGGGCGGCTGCGGCCGGCCGCCGACCGCTATGTCGATCACTGCCTCGACGCGGCCGCCCGGTCCCGGCCCGTGCCCGAACGCGCGTGAGGCGGCCTGCCACAATCAACCCCGTGACCGATCCACTACTCATCGACCGTACCGACGGCGTCGTCACCCTCACCCTCAACCGGCCCGCGTCGATGAACGCGCTCGACGTCGCGCTGAAAGAGGCGCTGCGCGACGCCCTGGGCAGCATCGAGACCGACCGCTCCTGCCGGGCCGTCGTGCTGGCCGGCGCCGGCCGCGCGTTCTGCGTCGGGCAGGACCTGCGCGAGCACGTCGCGACACTGCAAACCGGCACGGCCGACCCACTCGCGACCGTCCGGGTGCACTACAACCCGATCGCCCAACGGTTGGCCAACCTGCCCAAGCCGGTCGTGGCCGCGGTGCACGGGATGGCGGCCGGGGCCGGCGCGTCGCTGGCCTTCCTCGCCGACTTCCGGATCGGCGGCCCGAACACCGCCTTCCTGATGGCGTTCGCCAACGTCGGTCTGGCCGGCGACACCGGGGTCGCCTGGTCCCTGCCCCGGCTCGTCGGTCACGCCCGGGCGATCGAGATGATGATGCTCGCCGAACCGGTCGCGGCTCCCCGCGCCCACGAACTCGGCCTGCTCAACCGCCTGGTCGACGACGGCCTGGTCGCCGACACCGCGCGGGAACTGGCCGCCCGGCTGGCCGCCGGGCCGACGGTCGCCTACGGGGCGATCAAGCGCCAGTTGTCGATCGGCGACGCGGGCACCCTGTCCGACGCCCTGGCCGCCGAGGCGCAGGCCCAGGCGATCTGCGGGGCGACCGCCGATCACCGCAACGCCACCGCCGCGTTCCTCGCCAAGGGGAAACCCACCTTCGAGGGGCGTTAGTCGTCGTCCTCCGGGTCCAGCTGGGCCTGCTCACCCAGCACGAACGCCTGCATGGCCAGTTCGTCGCCGGAGGGCGAGACGAAGGCGGGCAGTTCCGCCGGCCCCAGCTCGGTGACGTACGACCAGAACAGCCGGACCGCCTCCGCCGGGGAGTCGGCTTCGATCGGCAGGTCCAGGCTGACCAACCAGGTGCGCCGGTCGGCCGGCGGGTCCAATCGGGCCAGCACCGCCCGGAAAGTGGCCGCGTCCACCGGGTTCAGCGGTCCGTCCAGGGCGAGCCCGGTGGCCGGTTGCGGCGCGTCGAACAACCGCCGGGTGTACGCCACCAGCAACGCCCCAGCCGACCGCCCGACGCCGTCCGACCGCCCGACGCCGTCCGACCGCCCGGCGCTGTCGGGTACCCGGCCGACGGCGACCAGGAGCGGCTGGTCGGCACCGACCACCACCAGCACCTGGTCACCCGAGGCCGGCAACCGGGCGACGTCCGGGCCGTCGACCGCCAGGCCGTCGACCGCCAGCGTGTCGTGCTGGAACAGGCGCTCCTGCTCGTACCGCTCCGCCGGGATGACCACCGCCCACTGTGCCATGGCCGTTATCCCATCATGGGGCGGCGGCGGTGCGACGCCGCGGCCGGTCCTACCCGGGCGGTGGCACGTGACAACCGGCCAGGTGGTCGTCGACCATGCCGGTGGCCTGCATCAACGCGTACGCCGTGGTCGGGCCCACGAAGCGGAACCCACGCCGCTTGAGGTCTTTGGCCAGTGCGGTGGACTCCGCGGTGAGCGCCGGCACCTCGGCGAACGCCGACAGCCGGGTGGCCCGGGGTGCCGGGGCGAATGACCACAGCAGGGCGGCGAGGCCGCCCGGCACCGCCAGGGCGGCGCGCGCGTTGGTCACCGCCGCATCGATCTTGGCGCGGTTACGGACGATGCCGGCGTCGCGCAGCAACCGGGCCACATCGGCCGGGCCGAACGCGGCAACCGCCGGGATGGCGAAGCCGGCGAACGCCGCCCGGAACGCCTCCCGCTTGCGCAGAATCGTCAGCCAGGACAGGCCGGACTGGAACGCCTCAAGGGTGAGGCGCTCGAAGAGTCCGTCGTCGGTGCGCACCGGACGACCCCACTCGCCGTCGTGATACGCCGCGTAGTCGGCCGTCCCGGCGCCCCAGGCGCAGCGGGCCAGACCGTCGGTGCCGATCACCAGCTCCGTCACGCTGACCACCGTACGGCCCGCTGGTGACGTTTCCGGGGCGACTAGGGCAGCCGCCCCTGCTCCACCAGCCGGCCGAACTTCTTCAACGCCTTGGTCAGGCTGACCTTGGAGCCGGGCCAGAGCAGCGGCCAGGCGAGCCGACCGGCCGGCCCACCGGGCAGGTGGAACCACTCGTGCCACACCACCTGCGTCCGGCCACCCTCCATCGGGGTGCACCGCAGCACCCCCGGGCCACGCAGCAGCCGCCCGCAATGGACCACCCGCACCTCGTACGGCGGGTCCAGCCGGACCACCCGCATCTCGTCGCGCAGCACGGCCGGGCCGACGGTGGTCACGGCCTCCAGCAGGCTGCCCTCACCGCCGTCGCCCTCCACCACCCGCACCGTGGTCAGCGGGATCCAGTCCGACTGCCGTTCCCAGGCGGTGAAGGCCGCGAAGACGGTTGCGGCGGGGGCCGCGACGATCACCGTCGCGGTCACCTCGCCGGTGCCCGGACGGGCGGCGTCGTGCAGGCCATCGGTCGGCTCCGGGCCGGTCACCGGTGCTTCGCCGAGACCTCGTCGGCACGGGTCGCCCCGGAGCCGGCCGGGTCACCGATCGCCGGGGCGGCCGCGGGCGCGGCACCGGGGTCGCCGACCGGCGGGTCGTCGGGCACCGGTCCGGTCGGGCCGGCGACGACGGGAGCGCCCGGCCCGACAACCAGCGGACCGACCGCCGGTGCCGCGTCGGCCGGTTCCCCGGTCGGCGGGTCCGTGCGCAGGCCCAGGTCGATACCGGGG
>DASVVF010000696.1:0-4178 GCA_036386695.1 Catenuloplanes sp.
GCGCCGGCCCCGCCGGGGCGTCCGCGTCCTCGGGCTGGAGTTCGCCGGGCAGGTCACGGCGGTCGGACCGAGGGCCCGGCGGTACCGGACCGGCGACCGGGTCTTCGGTTTCACCGGGTTCGCCGTCGGAGCGAACGCCGAGTACAAGTGCATGTCGGAGCGGGCGTCGCTGACCACCGTGCCGCCGAACGTCACCTACGCGCAGGCCGCGGCCAGCGTCGACGGCTTCACCACCGCCTGGTACTTCCTGCGTGAGCTGGCCGAGGTCCGGCCCGGACAGCGGGTCCTGGTGATCGGCGGCTCCGGCAGCATCGGCACCTACGCCGTTCAGCTGGCCAAGCAGGCCGGTGCCGTGGTCCACGCCGTGTGCAGCGGGCGCAACGCCAAGCTCGTCGAGTCGCTGGGCGCGGACCGCGTCTGGGACTACACCGTCGAGGATTTCACCACCAGCGGCGAGCGGTACGACGCCGTCTTCGACACCGTGGGTCGCAGCTCGTTCGCCCGCTGCCGGCGGGTGCTGGCGCCGAGCGGCTGCTACCTGCCGACGACGGGCCTGGTGAACAACGTTCTCGCGGTGCGTACCGCGGTCACCGGTGGGCCGCGGGTCCGGACCGGGATGTCGGTACGCAAGCACGCGGCACTCGCCGAGTTGCGTGGACTGCTGGAACAGGACCGGCTCCGGGTCGTCGTCGACCGCAGCTACCCCCTGGCGGAGATCGCCCAGGCGCACCGGTACGTCGAAGGTGGACACAAGGTCGGCAACGTCGTGATCAACGTTGTGGCTGACTGACCCCCCGTCGCGCCAGCGCTCCCGCAGCCTGGGGCGTTCGGCGTCCACCGCGGCGCGCCGGTGTCAGGCGCGGCGTTCGAAAAGCCGGTCGAGGTGGTACGTCAGGATGGCGATCGCGGCGTCGCCGTCGCGCTGCCCACCCAGGACGCTGGATCCGAGGCCGTTGGTGAGAGCCAGCAGGCCGGCGGCCACCGTTTCGGCGGGCAGGGCCGGATCGACCTCGCCGGTCTGCTGCGCCGTGCGCAGGTGCCCGGTGAGAAACCGTTCGAGCGCGTCCGGGTACGTGCCGCCGTGCTGGGAGGCGAGCCGGGGCTCGTCGAGGGCCAGCGCGTAGAAGGCCGTGTACGTCCTGGTCAGCCGGTGGCTCTCCGGGTCGGTCGGCAGGATCGCGGTGAGGGTGCCGTAGAGGACGCCGCGGGGTGTCGGGGGTGTGCCGAACCGCCGGATGCCGTCCTGCACCCTGGCGCTGAGCTGCTCGCCGAGGTAACCGAGAGCGCCGAGCAGAAGTTCGTCCTTGCTGTGGAAGTAGTACTGCACCAGCCGCAGCGACACGCCGGCCTCGGTCGCCACCTCGCGCATGCTCGCCGCGGTGAGACCACGGGTGCTCGCGATACGCAACAGCGCCTCGCCGATCTGGCGACGCCGCACGTCGTGGTCAACCCGCTTGGGCACCGGACTCCATTTCGGTCGGTCATCGGGGGCACCGGTAGCCGTACCCTAACGACCGGGCAGTTTCATGATACGGTCGTATCACGAAACGGGGAGGTGCCGATGATGGCCCAACGAATCAGTGCGTTCACCAGCGACAGGGCGCGAACGAGGTTCCTGGCGACCTACGCGGACACGCTGCAACGGCTGTGGCCGACCGATCGCCGCTCCGTCGACGTGCCCACGGCGTTCGGCACCACCCGGGTGTACCGGTCCGGACGTGCCGCCGGCGACCCGTTCGTACTCCTGCCCGGCGGCGGTGGCAACTCGTTGATGTGGCACCGCTACGTCGCCCGGCTGGGTCGCGCCCGCCCGGTGATCGCGATCGACCCGGTCGGTGAGCCGGGACTGTTCCCCCAGGAGAAGCCCTTTCACGACGGCCGGGACGTGGCCCGCTGGCTCGGTGACGTCCTCACCGCTCTGCAGGTCGACCGGGCGCACCTCGTCGGGTGCTCGTACGGCGGCTGGGTCGCCCTGCGGCACGAGCTCCATTCACCCGGCCGCGCGGCCACGATCACCCTGCTCGACCCCGGCGGGTTCGGCCGGATCACGGCCCGGATGTGGCGGTGGGTGATCCTCGGGGGGCTCGCCGGCTTGGCTCCCGCCCCCGTACGCCGACGGGCGGCGCGGTGGTTGCACAACGCCACCCTGCTCGACGACGACATCATGCGGCTGGCCATCGCCACGGCCACCTTCCGCCGGCGGATGCCCCCGGTCGATCCGTTCACCGACGATGAACTGCGCGCGATCACCGCTCCCACACTCCTGCTGCTGGGCGAGCTCAGCGCCATGTACGACGCACCGCAGGTGGCCACGCGGGCCCGGGAACTGATGCCCGCCGGCCGGGCCGAGGTGGTTCCCGGCGCCAGCCACGACCTGCCCATGTACTGCCCCGACCTGGTCATCGAGCGGCTCATCGGGTTCGCCGACACCGCACCGGCAGAACGCTGACCGCCGGCCCGACCGGCCGAGCCCATCGGTCCAGGTGAGGGCCCGGGGGGCAACCCCCGCCTGTCCAGGCGCCCGGCCGACCCGCGCACCGCACGACGTTCCGCCACCGCCACCGGGCAGCCGCCGACGCCTGCCGACGACCCCCGGGGTGCCTCGCGGCCCGCGACCCGCCCCGTGGGTCACCTCGGACCCGCATAGCAGATGGTCCTGCGGCCGGGCCCGGTTGTGCACACCGGGCGGTTATCCACAGCCGGGAACCGCCGGGCGGCGCCGCCGTCCTTGTCGGACCTACCGTCGCCGGATGCAGGAGGTGGAAAGCCGGGACGCCGAGCTGGTCCGCGATCGGCTCTCGCGGCTGCTGCCGGTGGCCGACCCGGGCCGGACCGACACCGCGCGGCACCCCGGCCGGGCGCCCGGACCGGCAGGTGCGCCCGCTGAATCCGGCCCGATCGACCGGGATGGGCTGCCGGGCCCGGTTGGCCGGGAGCGGTTGCTGGATCCGGTAAGCCGGGTTGGGGCTCCGGGCCCGGTTGGCCGGGAGCGGCTGTCGGGTGCGGTTGGCGCGCAGGAGGGGTCCGGTGCCCCTGGTGTGTCGGGCCTGGCCGGTGCCGGCGGTGTTTCGCGTCCGGGTGTTGAGCGGGGCGCCGCCGGGCGCCTGAGCGGCGCCGGGGCGTTCGACCCGGGCCGGCGCGGCGTCCGGGCGCTGGCCGCCGTCGCTGTCCTCGTGGTGATCGCGGCGGCCCTGCTGGCCTGGCGCTCCCGGCCGCGCTCCGAGCCGGTGCCGGCCGTTCCGATCGCTGCCGTGCCGGTCCCGTCGGCCACGTCGGCCGGCACGGCACCCGGTGCCGGCGCCGCGACCGAGGTGGTCGTCACCGTCGCGGGAAAGGTACGCCGGGCCGGGCTGGTCCGCCTGCCGGCCGGCGCGCGGGTCGGTGACGCGCTGGCAGCGGCCGGCGGTGTCCTGCCGGGTGTCGACGCGGCGCTGCTCAACCCGGCCCGCAAGATTGCCGATGGCGAGTTGATTCTGGTGGGGGTGACCGCTCCGGCCGGGGCGCCGGGTCCGCCCGGGGCGCCGGGCGCGCCGGCCGCTCAGCCGGGCGGTCGGGTCAGCCTGAACACCGCCACCCTGGCGCAGCTCGACACGCTGCCGGGCGTCGGGCCGGTGCTCGCCCAGCGCATCCTCGCCCATCGCGACGCCCAGGGCGGCTTCCGGTCGGTCGCCGACCTGCGGCAGGTGGAGGGCATCGGTCAGGCCCGCTACGAACAGCTCAAGGACCTGGTGAGCCTGTGAGCGCCCCAGGGACCCCGGGCGACCGCCGCCCGGTCGACCTTCGACTGGCCGGGTTCGCGGTGGCTACCTGGCTGTCGGCGTTGGCCGGGCTGTACGGCTCCGCCCGACTGGGTGCTGTGGTGGCCACCACGGCGGCGTTGGCCGCCGCGGCCGTCAGCGGGCACGGGCTTGCCGCCCGGCTGCGACGGTATCGCTGGGTGGTGGTCGGCGTCCTGCTCGGCGTCGTCTGCGGTAGCACCGCCACCGCGGCGCGGGTCGTCGTTCGCGACGCGGCACCGCTGGCCGATCTGGTGGCCACGGGCGCCGCGGTGCAGGTCGACCTGGTGGCACGCGACGACCCCCGGGTGGTGGCCGGTCCGCCGGGGCGGCCGGCGTTGCACCTGCTCGCGGCCGACCTCACCGCGGTACGGGGTGCGGGTCCGGCACCGATGTCGCCGC
>DASVVF010000697.1:0-1606 GCA_036386695.1 Catenuloplanes sp.
CCGGCAACTCCCGCCATCCGCCACCCCCGCCAACGTGCACCCGCACCCGCCCCGGCTGCGGCGCCACCCCCGCCGGGGGGTCCAGGTGCCGGTGCAACCAGCGCACCCCCTCACGCAGCGTCGCCACGAACAGTCCGGGGCTGCCGTGCGTCCACGGCCCGATGGTCAGCTGCGGGCGGGCCCCGGCGGCGCGCAGCGTCGCGTAGTCGGCCAACTGGGCCGGCAGGAAGATGTCGGACCAACCGGTCACCATCGCCACCGGCGCCCGCACCTCGGCCAGGCGCCCGTCGAACACCCGCGGCCCCCAGTAGCCGCCGCCGGACCCGTGGTGTTCCAACCATTCCTGGAAGAACCGCACCGTGGCGCCGGTGGCGACCCGGTCGGCCTCGCGCAGCGGCAGGTGCAGCAGCCCGGCCCGCAGCCGCGGCTGGCCGCGCTTGAGTTCCACCTGCCGGCGCAACCACGGCACCCTCTGCGCCTGCAGCAGCTCCACCCAGGTCAGCACGGTGTCCAGCGAGAACCCGCCACCGGCGTACGTCGACTCGCGGGTCGCCGAGGCGGTCACCGCGGCCACCATCGCCCGCAGGTCGGCGCCGGCCTCGGGCGCCACCGCCCACTGCACGAAACCCTGGTAGCTGGCGCCGAACATCCCGAACGCGCCGCCGTACCAGGGTTGCCGGCGCAGCCAGTCGATGGTGTCCAGGCCGTCGTCGCGCTCGTGGACCAGCGGGTCGAAGCTGCCACCCGAGCCGAACGTGCCCCGGCAGGACTGCACGACGGTGTGGAAGCCGCTGAACGCCAACAGCCGGCCCATCGCGCGGACCGGCCCACCCCGCCCGTACGGGGTACGGATCAACAGGGTGGGGGCGCGGCGCAGGTCGGGGGCGTAGTGGTCGGTGCGCAGCGTCACCCCGTCACGGACCCGGACCGGCAGGTCACGCCGCAGCGTGACCCGCCGCGCCCGGGGCGGCGGCAGTCCGAGAACCGCCGCCGCTACGCGTGCCGCTAGAAGCTCAGGCACTCGCACTGGGTCATCAACCGACGGACGTTCTTCACGTAGCCCGGGTTGGGCAGCGCCTTGTTGTTGTCCGCGGCCTCGTCGACGGCGCCCGGCCCGAAGTTGTAGGCGGAGATCACCATGTTCAGCAGGCACATGTCGGTGGTGCTGGCGCAGTCCGCGGCCTTCGCCTCGTAGTTGCCCTCGAAGTACGCGTCGCCGTAGTACTTCACCAGCCAGGCGAGGTAGTTGGCCCCCAGCACGGCGTTGTCGGTGTGCACATTCAGGTCGTACGCCTTCTCGAAGCGGTCGTTGACCTGCTTGGCGGTGCCCGGCATGACCTGCATGAGGCCGACGCCGCCATCACAGGAGTGCACGTTGGACCGCCAGGTGCTCTCCTGCCACGCCACGGCCTTGACCAGGTCCAGCGGAACGGTCAGGCCCGGGGCCGACACCGGCCAGTACGTCCGCCCGGCGGCCTCGGTCAGCGCCGCCTTGACCTCGGCCCGCTTGGCCGGCTTTCCGACGAACTTCTCCGTACACCCGGGCTTGGCCTTGGGCTTGCGCGCCGCCGGCGGCTTGTCGCCCACCGGCTTCTTGCTCGGCGCC
>DASVVF010000698.1:0-2635 GCA_036386695.1 Catenuloplanes sp.
GCCCCCCCACCGCTCAACCCGCTGAGGCTGTGACAACCTCAGCCGCACAGGTCAGTGATCGGCGTTCGTCCACACCAGGCCACTGGCGCGCGGGTTGGCAAACTGCCAGACCCCGGTTCGCGTGTTCTTCCGCAAGGCGAGCTGCCGGCTCGCCGCCGGGTTGGGGAAGGCGTGCTCTTCCCACCCGTTCTCGATGTGGCCCAACGAGAGGACGTACTGCTTGGCCTTGCTCCAGGTGTCCGGCCCGACCGAGCCATCCCCGGTGAGGCCGTGAGCCCTTTGCCAACGAATGGTTGCGGCGCGGGTGTCGGGGCCGAAGCTCCCGTCGATGAAGGCGGTGCTGTCGCCAACGTAGCGGTCGGCCCACAGCATCGACTGCCAGAGCCGGACGATGTTGCCGCTGCGGACCGCGCAGGTCTGGCAGATGGTGTGGTTGGCCCGCCAGTTGTTTCCGGTGATGCCGTGCGCGGAGGCGGCCTGGGTGGGCAGCCCCACCACCGCCACCAGCAGGGCGAGCAGCCCCGTCAGGACGCTCCGACCTACAGCTTTCTTCATTCCCCGTTCTCCTTACCTGCTCGGGCTGTGGATCTTCCAGCCACGACGGTCACCGTACCCCCTGCGGCCGCCCGCCGCCGTCCCACCACAGTGCTGTGACGGTGTGGAACAGTCCACACTCCGGCACCGCCTGGAGTGTGCGTTGCGGGCCGTTGTAAGACGCCGATCGACAGCGCCTGGCTAGAGCGGCTGAAGGAACTCCAGGCGGTTGCCGTGGTCGTCGGCCGAGTACAGGCGGCGATGTCCGGGGAAGTGCGGATCCCACTGCACCGTTCGCGCGCGCGATTCCAGTCGTTCGGCCAGCGCGTCCAGGTCGTTCACCAGCACGCCGGGGTGTGCCTTGCGCGCGGGCGTGAATGCCTCCTCGACGCCGAGGTGCACTTCCCAGCCACCGCCGCGAAACCAGCATCCGCCGCGTGCGGCGAGTGCCGCCGGTTTGTTCACCTCCGCCATGCCCAGGACGCCACCGTAGAAGCCGCGAGCGACGTCCTCGCCGGCGGGCGGGATGGCCAGTTGCACATGATGCAGGCGTTCGAAGGCGAAGGGCATGGCGCAACGGTAGTGCTGACCCGGCCGCGACCCGTGGCGGCGTCGCCGGCACGGCTGGCCGCCACGGCGTTCAGTTGGTCCGACGTTGACCGCGCGGGGTGGTCCTGGTGTCGATGGGGACGAGGAGGGAGACCGCGTATCCGCCCACGTCACCGGTCACGGTGCCGAGCTGACGGGCGCCGCCGTCCTCCCGGAAGACGTTGTCCCGTTGCAGGGTGACCCGCGACAGCGCGGCGACGGAACTCTGGTAACCGGGTTGGGCGTACACCTGCCGGCACGCATCGGCGGGCAGGGCGACCTGCGAGGTGGCGATGACGTTCCCGGAGTCGGCGGTCGCGGCCTGGTCGGGGTACACCTCGAAGTGGATGTGCGGCCAGCGCCCGGGGTAGCAGGCCGGGAAAATGGTGGTGAAGCGCACCCGTCCCCGGGCATCGGCGATCTGGACGCCGCGTAGGTAGTTCTGGTCGGTGACCCCGTCGGAGTAGAGCGAGTAGCGGCCCTCACGGTCGCAGTGCCAGACGTAGACGGCCGTTCCGGCGAAGGGCGCGCCACCGTTGGCCAGGTCCTGGACGGTCAGCTCCAGGGTCAGGGGGACGCCCTGCGCGATGCCGCTGGCGGTGCCGAAGCCGGGGCGGATGTCGCTGCGGACGATGCCGCTCCGGGTGAGGACGTTCGGGCCGTTCGAGCCGTCGCCCGGGAAGGGACCGGCGGTTTCGTCGGGGATCTCGCCCGCGGTGGCCGGCGCGGGCGTCGCGGACGAGGACGGCGACGGGGAGGACGACGGGGACGAAGAGGGGGACGACGACGCGGAGGGGGAGGGGTCGGGCTCCGCTCCGCTGCCGCAGGCGGCGAGGCCGATCGTGCTGGCGCCGAGACCGAGCGCCCGCAGGACCTGGCGGCGGCCCAGCAGGGTGCCGAGGTCGAAGCCGAGGCCTTGGTCGACGACGTCCTCGTCGGGCCTGGGCAGTGGCCGGCCCTCGTACGTCACCATCCGTGGGGTCTGCTGGTCGTGCCGCATCAGTTTGCTCCGATCATGGCCGCCTGGGTTGTCCCCGTGGTACCGACTGTGGCCGCGCAGCCGGGGAACCACCCGTGTCCAGGCTGGGAATCGGCTGTGCGGGGTCGGCCACGGGTTGTGCGGGTTCGCCCACGGGCACCGGGCCGGGTCAGAGTTCGCGGTAGGAGACGAAAGGGTCGCTGGCGGCGTCGACGGTGAGCGTGAGCAGGACCGGGGAGGCCGTTCCGGCGGACCAGATGCCGGTACCTCGGCAGGAAAGGACCAACGCCTCACCTGTTCCGGAGGGTGGCCGGTAGGTCGATCTGTTGTCCGTGACCGCGCGGGTTGCCCGTACCTTGATCAGTTTACGGCCCTGGCTGGTCCCGTCGGACACCATCACCGCCTGTTCCGCGAGCTTCGTGCAGGTGTAGCCGGCTGGCCCGGCCAGCCGCTTCTGCTCGGCGGCGAGGGCCGCGGCGGCCCTGGCGGCGGACCGTTTCGCGGTGGCCGCCTTGGCGGTGGCCCGCTTGGCGG
>DASVVF010000699.1:0-1723 GCA_036386695.1 Catenuloplanes sp.
GTTCGTCGGGCACCAGGTCGACGTCGCCGACCGGGCGGCGGTGGCCGCGCTGGCCGACCGGCTCAACGCGGCCGGGCCGATCGACATCCTGGTCAACAACGCCGGCACGATCCGGCGGGCGCCCGCGGCGGAGCACTCCGACGGGGACTGGGACCACGTCCTGACGGTGAACCTGACCTCGCAGTTCGTGCTGGCCCGCGAGGTGGGCCGGCGGATGGTGGAACGCGGGGCGGGGAAGATCATCTTCACCGCGTCGCTGCTCAGTTTCCAGGGCGGGATCACGGTGCCCGGCTACACCGCGGCGAAGTCCGGCATCGCGGGCCTGACCAGGGCGCTGGCCAACGAGTGGGCCGCACACGGGGTCAACGTCAACGCCATCGCCCCCGGCTACATCGCCACCGACAACACCCAGGCGCTGCGCGACGACGACCAGCGCAGCCGCAGCATCCTGGAGCGGATCCCAGCCGGCCGCTGGGGGCGGGCCGAGGACCTGGCCGGTGCCGCCGTGTTCCTCGCCTCGCCGGCGTCGGACTACGTCAACGGTGCGATCATCCCGGTCGACGGCGGCTGGCTGGGCCGCTGAACCCCGCCCCCGGGCGGGGCGGAGCTGCGGCGTACCACCAGGGTCGGCTCGACCGGCGGCGGAGACGGCCGTGGGTCGACGCCGCGTTCGGCGGCGTCCAGCAATTCCAGCAGGGTGGCGATGCTGCGCCGACCGACCTCGTCGAAGTGCTGCCGGATCGTGGTCAGCGGTGGCAGCAGGAACTCCGACTCCGGGATGTCGTCGAAACCCACGACGCTGATGTCGTCGGGCACCCGGATCCCGGCGCTGTGCAGGGCCGACAACAGGCCCAGCGCCATCTGGTCGTTGGCGACGAACACCGCCGTGACGTCGGGTCGGGACAGCAGCGCGGTGCCGGCCGCGTAGCCGGAGCGGGCGCTCCAGTCCCCGGCGATCAGCGGCGGGGCGACCGCGCCGACGCGCTCCAGGGTGGAGCGCCAGCCGTGCTCGCGGTCCCGGGCCTCCAGCCAGTCCTCCGGGCCGGCCACGTGCCACACGGTGGTGTGCCCCAGCTCCAGCAGGTGCTCGACCGCCATCCGGGCGCCGGCGACCTGGTCGACCGCCACCGACGGCAGTCCGCCGTCGCCACCGGCCTCGACCGCCACCGCCGGCATCCCCGGCGGGAGGCTGTACAGCGCGGTGGCCGCCGCCACCTGCGGGGCGATGACGATCACCCCGTCGACCGCCTGTCCGGCGAGGGCCTGCACCGCCGACAACACCCCGGCCCGGTCCACCCGCTCCAGGGTCACGATGCTGATGCCGTACCCGGCGGCGCGGGCCGCCCGTTCGATGCCCAGCAGGGTCGACGCCGGACCGAACAGGATCGTGTCGAAGCTGACCACGCCCAGCACCCGGGAGCGGCGGGTGGCCAGCCCCCGGGCCAGCGCGTTGGGGCGGTAGCTGAGCTCGGTCACCGCCTGCAGGACCCGTTGGCGGGTCTCCGAGCGTACGTGGGGATGCCCGTTGAGCACCCGCGACACGGTCTGATGGGAGACGCCGGCCAGCCGCGCCACGTCGGCCATCAGTGCTGGCCGGGCGATTCCCGGTGCTGCGGTCACTGCACGGTCCTCCCGCGTCGGTCCCGCGGCGTCGGGACATCGCCGGGCTGGGTTCCCGGACCCTCAGGCTAACGGTCGGGAGCCCTGCGCCGTACCCGCCGGG
>DASVVF010000700.1:0-1746 GCA_036386695.1 Catenuloplanes sp.
CCAGCGTCCACGGTCATGGCCCGATCCTAGGAGCCCGGCTCAACCGGTCAGCCGGGACCGGCGTGGCTCCGGTGGGTTGCGCCGCCTGGTCACCGGTCCCGGACCGGCGGGACACGGCGATGGCGGGGGCGGCGCGACGGGTGGCCGGCGGCGGTACGCTGCCGGCGTGATCATCCCGCGGGTCGGAATCGGGACGGATGTCCATGCCTTCGCGCCGGGTCGACCCTGCTGGGTGGCCGGGCTGCGGTGGCCGGGGGAGACCGGTCTGGCCGGGCACTCCGACGCCGACGTGGCCGCGCACGCGGGCTGCGACGCCCTGCTGTCCGCGGCGGGTCTCGGCGATCTGGGCGCCACCATCGGCACCGACCGGCCGGAGTGGGCGGGCGCGTCCGGGGCCGCCCTGCTGGCCGAGACGGCCCGCCGGGTGCGGGCGGCCGGGTTCGAGATCGGCAATGTCTCGATCCAGGTGGTCGGGGTCCGGCCGAAGATCGGACCCCGTCGGCTGGAGGCGCAGCGGGTGCTGTCCGCCGCGGTGGGCGCGCCGGTGACCGTGGCCGGGACCACCACCGACGGTCTGGGGCTCACCGGTCGCGGTGAAGGGCTGGCCGGGATCGCCGTCGCGACGGTGTATCCGCGCGGCGATCGGGACTGATCGGGCGCATGACGACCACGCTTCCGGACAATGTCAAGGCGCTGCTCGACGCCCCGACCTTCGTCGTGTTGACGACAATCAATGCCGATGGCAGTCCGCACGCCACCGTCCTGTGGATCCGGCGGGACGGCGACGACCTGGTGTTCTCCACCGTCCGTGGGCGGCAGAAGACGAGGAACATGGAACGTGATCCCCGGGTCTCGGTGTGCGCCTACGACCCGGCCCAGCCGTACTCGTACTTCTCGGTCAACGGCGAGGTCACCCTCACCGAGGAGGGCGGCCGGGAGCTGATCGACGAGCTGAGCGTCAAGTACACCGGCGGGCCGTACACCAACGATGGTCCGGACGTCGTGCGGGTGGTGTGCCGCCTCACACCGCATCGGGTGCTGGGGGGCTAGCCGTCGCATAAGCTTCGGCAGTGCCCAGTGATGCCGCTCCGGACCGCCGGCCCGAGCCCGAGCAGGCCACTGCCGAACAGTACCGGCAGCGGGCCGTACTGCTGGCGGACCTCGGCCGGTACGACGAGGCGCTCGGTGAGCTGGCCAGCGGCGCGGCGTTGGCTCCCCGCGACGGCTCCCTGTTGGTCACCCTCGCCCGGGTGCACCTGATCTCCGGTCAGCCGGGCGAGGCGTTGGCCGCTGCCGAGGCGGCGGTGGCCGCCGAGCCGGGCGCGGTCGACCCGCAGGTCGTGAAGGGCATGGCGTTGCTCGACCTGGGGCGTTTCGGTGAGGCGGCCCGGATCGGCGGCGAACTGCTGCGGCTGGGCCCGGACGACCCGTACACCTTGCTCAGTGGCGCGGCGATCGTCGGTGAGTCGCGCAACGGCCAGGAGTCGCTGAACGCCGCCTGGCGGGCCGTGCAGCTCGCACCGGACGACGCCCGCGGGCATCTGGTGCTCGCCGTGGTGACCGCCCGGATGCGGTTGTTCGACCTGGCCGAGCGGGCCTACCGGGAGGCCCTGCGGCTCGACCCTGGGCTGGCCGACGTGCAGGACGACGTGGGTGTGGTCCGGTTGGAGCAGCGTCGACAGGTGCGGGCCCTGGGTCAGTTGGCCGACGCGGCGATCGTCCCGCAGCCGAGGCCGCAGCCGCCGG
>DASVVF010000701.1:0-8719 GCA_036386695.1 Catenuloplanes sp.
GCGAGCCAGTGCAGTGTGTCGGTGTTCGTGACCGCGGGCAACGGGGAACCGACGGTCCGGAACCGCCAGGCCGGAATCAAGGACGCTTACCGGGTCATGGCGCAGGTCGCCGATCTCCCAAACCAGGCGGAGTGGGATCCGGACCCGGTCACCATCGCCGGGTACCCGGTCGAACAGTTCCTGTTGCGTGACCGGCCCACGGTGAAGCTGGCGTTCGTCAACCTCGACGATCCGCTCGGCAGCACGGGACGGCCCGGGGTCAGCAAGCTGTGGAACAACACCGCGGCGTCGGTGAGCGTGATCGACCCCGACACCGACCAGCCGACCCAGACGGCACCCACCACCATCAGCCGCAGCGGCGTGCTCGACGTCCTGTCGGGCCTGATGGGCGCGTACCTGCCCACGACCCTGCGGATCCAGGACACCGTGCCGGACAGCCGGTACATGACCGACCACGCCGACCACATCGCCACGGCGCTCTTCGCGCAGGACGCGGCGCACAGCTACCGGGTCGCCACCGGGGTGGCGATGAACGTCGTGTACTACCGCGACTACAACATCTCCAGCTCCCCCTCGAACCTTGACGCGGGCAACCGGGCCGACAAGGACCAGCGGTTCTACGGTGAGTACGTCCGGCTGAACCCGACCGCCCAGATCGACGCCAACGGCTACTACTGGACGCATCGCACCTACTACCGATGGGCCCGTGGCACGTCATGGGCGGGTCGTAACGCCGACGGGCGACTGGCAGCGTTCATCGTGCGTGACGGCGAGGCCTTCGCTCACACCGAGCAGGTCGATGGCAGCTGGACCGGGCCCGTGTCGCTGGGCCGGCCGGGCCAGGGGCTGTATCCGGCGGTCAGCGTGTCGTACCACGCCGACGGCCGGATGGCCCTCTTCGCCCGCGGTCTCGACGGCAAAATCATGGCCGCCAGCCAGACCGTCGCCAACGGCGGATGGTCCGCCTGGGCGGATCTCGGCAGCCCCAATCTGGGCCTGAGCAACGCCAGCCAGGTCGGCACGCCGGCCGTCGCCATCGGCGCCAACGGGCGGATGCAGGTGTTCGTCAAGAACGGCGCCGGCGGGCTCAGCAGTAGGGCCCAGACCGCGGCCAGCGGCTCCACCTGGGGGGCCTGGACCAACCTCGGCGGCACCGGCCTGCACGACCCGGTCGTCGCGGCGACCAACCGCGGTCTGATCGAGGTCTTCGCGAGCACGACCACGACGGTCAAGCGTTGGCGCCAGACAACCTCGAACGGCACCGTCGCCGCCGACCTGAACTTCGTCGCCGGCAAGCCGGCGGGGCCGCCGTCCATCGCGGTGAACCAGGATGGGCGCCTCGAGGTCCAGTACCGGGCCGCCGGTACCAACACCGCTGCGGCGACCAGGGATCTCGAGGTGGTCGTCCAGAACACCCCGGGAGGCAGCTGGCGGACCACCCGGCTGCGGATCGGCACCAAGGGTGGCATCGGCGAGTCGCGGCCGATCACCACGGGTCTGACCACTTCGGACTCGCGGATTCTGGCCCTCACCCGCACCCGTACCGGCGGTTTCAGCGTCATCCGGCAGACCGCCGCGAACGCCGGGTACGGCGCGTCTGAGGATCTGGGTGGGATCTTCGTCGACTACGCGGCGGCCGCGAAGGACCGGGCCAACCTGGTAACGGTGTTCGGGGTGGGCATCGACGGCGGCCTGTGGATCAACCGGCAGACCGCCGCCGGGGGCGCCGCGGGCTTCGCCGGGTGGGTTCGCGGCTGAGCCCGGCCCGCCGACCGGGGTCGGGAGAAGGGGGTCGGCCCACGCCGACCTGATGGTTCGACGCCGCGACCCCGGCAGGGTCTCCCCCGCATGGCGGGTGACCCTGTCGGGGTCCGCGGCGTTCGCGGCGGCCGAAGCTCCGGATGGGAGAACGGATTGCGTCGGCTACCGTCGTGGCCGAAAACCCGTCAGCGCGGTGCGATAGGTCAGCTCAGGCCGAGGCGCGCCGCATGGCCGGGGTGAAGTAGCGGCGGGCGCCGGCCGGCACCAGAAGCAGGGCCAGCAGCAGCAGACCCGGCGCCATGAACGCCAACCCGAGCCAGCCGGACGAGAAGGCCACCAGCAGACCGACCAGCACGATCAGGCCTCCCATGACGATGGCGCCCACCCGTGCGGCCCGACTACCCCGGCGTAGACCGCCCATGAGTACGAAGAAGGCGAGCCCGAGCAGCAGGCTGACCACGGTGTACGCCAGCCGGCCCTGGTACACGAAGTTGACCAGGGCCAACGCTTGGATGCCGGCGAACAGCCCGCACAGGCCCGCCGCGTAATTGACCGAGACCGGAAGGTTCCCCGTGTTGTCCATGGGGGGTCGGTTCCCGTGTGGACAGACGGCCAAACACCGGATCGTCGGACGGGTTCCACCGATCGCACCGGACATCGGCCGCGGTCTGCCAGGGCCGGATACCCGACCGCGCCCGACGCGAGACCGCTCGCCCACCGACGGATTCGTACTATCGTGATCGCGTGAGTACCCACCACCTGCCGGCGCGGATCGGTGACCTGCCACCGATCGGGCGGCCGGCCACCGGTGCCCTGCTGGAAGCAGGCATCACGACGCTCGCGCAGGTCGCCACCCATCGCCGCCGCGATCTCCTGGCCCTGCACGGGGTCGGGCCGAGGGCGGTCAGCATCCTGGCCACCGCGCTGGCCGAACAGGGCCTCGCCTTCGCCGATTGACCCAACGGCCCATGGTCCCACCGCTGCCATCGGCCGCCGCCACGGTCCCGACCTCGCCGACGGCTCTCCTGGGCCAGTGCACTGTTTCGTGCGGCGTCAACGGTTCGCCCGTTCGATGCCCCGTCGGACGAGACCACGAACACCTGGCAGGGTGATCGCCCGGATGGTCAGGTCGCTCAGCCATACGTGGAACCGGCTGGGTGGCGCGTACTGGAGCATTCCGCGGCGGGCGAGGGCCTGCCGTTTGACCGCTTCGGGGCGCAGTCCCGCCTCCCACTCGGTCAGTGCCGCGGGGATGTCGTCGGCGTGCCGCCGCAGGGCGGTGCCGAGCTGGTCGGCTCCGGCGAGCGCGAGGGCTGCGCCGTGTCCGGCGAAGAGCGTGACGCACCAGGCCGCGTCCCCGAGCAGAACCACCCGGCCGGTGCTCCACCGCGGCATGACCACCTGGCTGACCGCGTCGAAGTAGGCCCCGGCCGGGTCATTCTCGAGGTGGCGGATCGCATTCGGCACGCCTGCGCCCAGGTCCCCGAACGTCGCGCCGATCGCGTCGACCGGTCCGCGCCCCAGCTCCACCACCGGGTCCGCGCAGCGGTAGGTGAAGAACGCCGATGACCGGTGCGGTCCCAGGTTGACGATCGCCGCGGTGCGTCCCGGCCCGATGAACGTGGTCGCGGTCGACTCCGGCACACCCACCACCGGGTGGGCCAGCGGAAAGGCACCCACGACGTACGGCAGGTCGACCCGGAAGCTGGAGCCGAATACCGCCGTACGGGTGGAGGAGCGCACTCCGTCGGCGCCGACCAGTAGGTCGGCGTGTTCCGTGGTGCCGTCGCTCAACACCACCCGTACCCCGTCGCTGTCCTGGTCGATGGACGCGACGGTGGTACCGAAGCGGATGTCGGCGCGGTTGCCCACCGCCTCGAACAGGGTGGACTCCAGGTCGCCGCGAAACACCGACATGGCCCGTTCGCCGAGGGCGGCCTCGGCGATGGCGGACGGCACGGTGAACTTCGGTCGTCCGTCGGCCCGGACCAGCACGGTGGTGAACAGCCCCACGTCGTAGGCGGACAGCGTGGGCAGCAGGCCGAGGCCCTGGGCGGCGTCGTAGCCCGGCCCGATCAGGTTCACCAGGTAGCCGCTACCGCGTCGGGCCGGGGCGCGTTCCACCACGACCGTGCGCCACCCGTCCTGTCCGAGTCGCAGGGCGGTCGCCAGCCCGGCTATGCCCGCCCCCACGATCACCGCACGTTTCATCCTGACCCCCGCAGCGTGAGAATGAGGATCTGCTCAAACCAAGTATGAACGTATGCTCATCCTGGCGCAACATCCGTCGGTAACCAGCGCCTAGACTCCGGGCATGCCACGCGGAGTCGCCATCCCGGAACCCCGGCAGCAGCTTTTCGCCGCCCTTGAGCGCGTGATCGCCGAAGCCGGACCGAGCCGGCTCACCGGTCGAGCGGTGACCCGCGAGGCCGGCGTCGCCACCGGGCTGCTCTACGCGCACTTCGCGAACTTCGACGACTTCCTGACCGGGTACGCGGTCGACCGGACCTTCCAGATCTCCGGCGGGGTGGCCGGCCTGCCGGAGCGCGCCGGGTCCGGCACGGTCGCCGGCAACCTCAGTGACGCGGTCCTGGCGACACCGCCGGGCACGCTGCTGGTGTTGACCCGACTGTTGGCTTTCCGGCCCGAACTCGCGGCAGACGTCGAAGCCGTGCTGGGGAACGGGACCGCCGGTCTGCAGGCGGTGGAGCGCGCGATCACCACCTATCTGGCGGCCGAGCGACACCTCGGGCGGGTGCCCGCCGGTGCGGACACGGAGGCGCTGGCCCTGGCGGTGGTCGGCGTGTTGCACCACGTGGTGCTCACCCGCGAGACCGGCCCGACGGATTCCCTGATCCGCCGAGCGGTGGCGGCGCTCACCGCCGGCTTCCAGCCGTCGCCCCCAGCCCGGGGAGCGACCTTGCCGCTAGCCGGGAATCACGCCGACGCGCCCTGACCCGACGCGCCCTGAGCCGACGCGCCCTGGCCCGCACCGCGTGGACGCGGAACTCAGCGGGCCGTGCCCCGCAACGCTTCTTCGTACTGGCCGCGATCCAAGGTGATGTCCCGCAGCTCGCGGTAATCCCAATCGCGGTGCCCGGTGCGGAACCCGGACCACGTGACCGTGTCCTCGGTCACCGTGACCATCGCGGTGAACGGCCAGCAGCCCCAGTCACCACAGATACACCCGAGCAGTACGGTGTCGCCGTCGCCGAACCAGCTCAGGACCGGCGCACCGAGGTAGTGCCCACTCGGCCAGCGCACGTCGTCGTCCAGCAGGCCCGCGTACCGGCCCGCGAGTCGGGGCTTGCCCTCCCGACGCGCGAAGGGCAGTTCGGTCCTGCGTACCAGGTCGGGCAGAGCCAGACCATTCAGGTACGGGATGAGCGTCGGGTACACGCCGACGCCGAGTTCCTCCGCCACGGTGCGGAACTCGATACGTTCCATGAACGCCAGACTAGGGTCCCGTTCGGGTGACGCGACCACCCGGCCACCCCACCGCGTCGCCGGCGCAGCTTCCCTACTGTGGCCCGGTAATGCCGAGCATGCCCATCCGTCGCCCTTCGGCGGGCTGTGGTCCCCCCATCATCGGCGGGGCCGGCCTGGTGGTGACGCTGGATCCGATCACCCGCGCGCACTGGCCGACCTGCGGACCTGCCACCAACCGCGCCAGACCAGCCCGCTGGCGGCGGTGCTCCCGGCCGCCACCAGCAGGGCAAGCACACTGGCCTGCGCCGCCGGCGGGTCGCAGGTGTCCTGGACCATGTGCGGATCACGGGGCAGGTACCGGACCTTGACCGGGTCGCCGGGCTCCTTGGCCTCGCACCACTTGGGTGCGGCCGTGGTCTCGACCTGCCGTCCGTCAGCCGTGGTGAACCTGACGTCGGTGTACTCCACCATTCTCCCTCCTCTCTTGTCGCTGACCTGGCCGGAGACCACGACGCCCGCCGTCGCGAAGTGGTACGCCTCGACGGCGGTCGCCCCGAAGTACCACCACGCGACCAGCGCGATGACATGCGCCAGGACGGGTGCCACCCACAGTGGCTCGCCGTGCAGACCGATCTCGCGGTCCGCCCCCGGATCCCCCTTATCCTTCATCGCCCGCCGCCTCCCTCGTCGAACCCGGATCCAGTCAGCAGGGGTTACCGGGCGGTCGTCGATCGAAACTTCGGGTCCAGGGGCGTTCGGGAGCCGTGGGAGCGGCGGGTGCGGCAGCACCAGGGCGGTGAGACCGAGCAGGCCGTTACGGTCAGCATCGTCAAGAGCGCTTCCGAACAGTGACGCTGGCTCGGCTCGGCTACCGTACGATCCGTGTGGATCAAAGACCGTAGTGCTGTAGCCCGCAGCCGGATCGCGGGCGTGCCCGGTCGCGTGCTCGCGGGCCTCGCCGCGGCGCTCGTCGCCGCGTTCGTTCTGGCCCCCGCGCCGCTGG
Source organism: Catenuloplanes sp. (assembly GCA_036386695.1). Taxonomy (GTDB): domain Bacteria; phylum Actinomycetota; class Actinomycetes; order Mycobacteriales; family Micromonosporaceae; genus DASVVF01. Next base: position 6,194 of record DASVVF010000701.1, read on the forward strand.
CGGCGATCCGGCCGGACGGCGGTTTCGCCGATCAGGGGCACCTCGCCGGGTCGCTCCGGGCGGCGTTCGCTGAGTACTGGCAGTCCGGCGACCGGGCATTCTCCCCGAGCATGGACAGTGTCATCGACTACTGGCTGCGCTACCACCTCGTCAAGGCGGTGACCGCCGCGCTGCTGTTCGCCGTGCTCGCCGTGCTCGGCGTCCGCCTCTGGAAGGCGTTCGCGCGGGGCGCCTGGCTCGGGCTCGGCAGGCGGGTCGCCCTCGCGTCGGCCGGTGTCGTGGTGACGATGCTCGCGCTGTTCTCGCTCGCCCTGGTGATGGCGAACGTCCAGGGTTCGGTGACGCCGTTCGCCTCACTCCTGCCGATGCTGGCGGACGGTCCCGGCGGTGGCGCGGCCACCGCGACGCTCGGGCAGGTCCGGCAGCAGCTCGCGGACGGCGGCCAGGCCTCCCCCGCCCTGCAGGTGATGATCGACGACTTCGCCCGCTACCACGTGGCGATGGCCGTGATCGCCGCCGTCGTGGCGGCCGGCCTCGCCGCCCTCAGCGTGCTGCTGTGGAAGCGGTTCGCCGGCACCGCACGCACCGATCCCCGCACCCGCCGGGTGCTGGCGTCGTTCGCCGGCGTCACCGCCGTCCTGCCGGTGCTCGTCGGCCTGATCGCGGTAGCCAACACGACAACTGCCATCGACCCTGCCCCGGCCCTGCTGGCCTTCTTCGAAGGCGGCTGGTGACAACCGCCCGGACCGGAGGCTCGGTGTGATCGGGGCCCGGTTCATGGGGCGAGACGCAGCAATGGGCTGTGCTGTTCGGCTGCTACGCCAAGGCAGGCGTCGAAGCGCAGCAGCCGGGCCGGGTTGATGCCAGGGGCGTCGTGGCCGATGCCGAGCCATGGTCCGGTCACCCCGGTCGGTCCCTTCGACCACCGGCCAGGTCAGGGACGTACGAGGACTGAGCAGCGCGCACAACCCACGGTAGGCGTACCCGCTTGAGCCCGACAGGCCGGCTGCCGGTCGCTGAGCCGTTCGTTGACCAGCCGGATTCGCACCTTGTTCCAGGTACGCGGGTTGAGCGGCCGTAGAGCGACGTTCCGTGCCCGCCGGAGACCCGGACCGCTCAACCGGGCTGGCAGACGCGACCGTTGAGGGAGAAGAGCGTCGGCGGAGCGACGGCCGCGGACCAGCTGCCGACCACACCCACCGTGGTGCTGGCGCCGGACGCGAGGGCGCCGTTCCAACTCACGTTCCGCATCGTCACCCAGTTGTCGGACTCGCTGAACGTGGAGTTCCATGACGACGTGACATGTTGGCCGTCGCGCAGTCCGAAGATGAGCGTCCAGCCGTTCAACGGCATCTGCCCGGTGTGGGCGATCGTCACCGTGGCAACGTATCCGGATGCCCACTCCGCCGTGGTCCGGTAGGTCACCCGGCAGGTCGGCGGGGGTGGACCCGACGGGCTTGGCGGCGGGGACGACATTGTCGGGGTCACCGTGTTCGTCGCGACCGAGACGTTGCCGGCCGCGTCCCGGGCCCGCACGTAGTACAGGTTGTTCGGACCGTTGAGCGGTGCCGTGTACGACGTTCCGGTGACCGTGGCGACGAGCCGGTGGGAGAGCCCGCCGTCGAACCAGTAGACGTCGTATCCGGTAACCCCCACGTTGTCGGTGGACCGTTCCCAGCCCAGCACGGCACCCGTGGGACTCATGGCGTAGAAGGACAGCCGGCCCGGGGCGGTCGGCGGGACGGTGTCCGGACCGGTGTCCGAAAGCGGGGTGACCAGGACGATCGGATTCGTGGCCGACACAGAACGTCCCGCCACGTCCCTCGCGGTCAGCCAGAACGTGAACTGCGACGCCGGCAGGATCCCGTCGGTGATGGTGACGGTCGTGACATTGCCGGCAGCCTTGAGCCTGGCGATGTCGTCGAACGCGCGGCGGTAGGAGATGTCGTAGCCGGCGATCTCACCGCTGGTCGGCGCGGTCCAGGTGAACGTCACCGAGGTCGCCTTCACGCTCGAGGCGACGAAGTCGGTCGGCGGTGGGAAGGGCGGTGCGGGCGCCGACGGCGACGGCGGATAGGTCGTACGCGGCAGGTTCGGCGGGGCGGTCGGGACCGGGGTATCCGATCCGGTCCAGGTCGACGGGTTGGCGGTCGACATGGCCGGCACCATGCTCGGCGGTGAGCCGGCTACGCCCACCGCGGCTGTCAGCCCGGCGGCGGTGAGACCAGCCGTGAGGGCGAAGGCCACGAGCAGCCGAGGGCCGCTGAGCAGGGATGTGGAACCCGATTCCGACATGTCTCAGACGATCGCCCGTCCATCGATGCCCGTCAAGAGTCCACTGTGGTCTTCCCATCCGGCGGGCAACCTTTGGCACAGATGGTCACGCCCGCCCACCGTCCGGACGACGGTGGGCGGGCGCGGGGCGATGCGCGGGTCTGCGGGGTCAGTCGCCGAACCGGAAGAACAGCGTCCGGGCGTACCCGCCGGTGGCCTGGGTGGGCTGGCTGCGCGGGCCCAGGTTGGTCG
>DASVVF010000702.1:0-4350 GCA_036386695.1 Catenuloplanes sp.
GTCCCGCCGGCTGGCGGCCTGACCCTGTCCGGACGGGTCGCCCGGCGTAGCTGCCCGGACGGTCGGCCGGCGGGAGGGCCGCGGCGTACCCTTGGCGGACCGTGAGCCTATCGACGCCGGTGACAGTGCCGGCGGCGCCGCGAGGGGGACGACGTGAGCATCAGGCAGCGCACCGCACCCGCGCCCGTCCTTTCCCGACGCCGGCTGCTGCGGGGCGTCGCGGGCGCGGCCGTGAGCGCACCCCTGCTCTACGGCGCGGCCGCCTGCACGGAGAACCTCTCCCCGCCGCGTCCCACCGCACGGACCAGGGAGCTGACGGTCTTCTTCTGGGGCGGCGACAAACGGGCCGAGTTGACCCGTAAGGCCCTCGATCTCTACACCGCCGCCCATCCCGGGACCACCTTCAAGACCGTCTGGCGGGCCAACAGCGGCTACTTCGACGTGCTGTCCACCCAGGCGGCTGCCGGCAACGTCGCCGACCTGCTGCAGATCGACGACAACTTCCTCTCCGAGTACGCCGAACGCCGGATCCTGCTGGACCTGACCAGCTACACCGGCGACGGCCGACTCGACCTGACCCGCTTCCCGCCGAGCCTGGCCCGGTACGGGCAGGTCAACGGCAAGCAGGTGGGGGTCGCGGCGGCGGAGAACACCCCCGGCCTGATCTACAACCGGGCCCTGCTCAAGCGGCTCGACCTGCCCGAGCCGGAGATCGGCGTCAGCTATCCGGACTTCATCGCCTGGGCCCGGCAGGTCAGTGGGAAGTCGGGCGGCAAGGTCGCCGGCACCATGGACCCGTCGGCCGACTACAAGGCGCTGTGGTTGTGGCTACGTGGGCAGGGCAAGGAGCTGTACCAGGGAAAGCAGCTCGGCTTCGGTGTCGCCGACCTGACCGTCTGGTTCGCCCTGTGGCGGGACGCCCGCACCAGTGGTGCCACGCCGGGCGCGGCGGTCATCCGCGAGGCCAACAGCGGCGACGTGACCCGGCAACTGGTCGTGACCGGGAAGGCGGCGACGTCCTTCATGTGGTCGAACCAACTCCCGGAGCTGCAGAAGAACACCAAGGATGACCTCGGCGTCACCGCGTACCCCGGCGACCCCAGGGGGCAGTGGGCCCGCGCCTCGATGTACTGGGCCGGTTTCCGCGGCACCCGGCACGCCGACACCGTCGTGGACGTGATCAGCTTCCTGGTCAACAATGCGGAGGCCGGCAAGATCCTCGGGACGGAGCGGGGACTGTCGTCCAATCTCGAGGTCCGCACGATCGTCGAGGCGTCGCTGGGTGACGACAAGCAGAAACGGGCGGTCGCCTTCGAGAACGAGATGACCCCGAAGTTCGGCTCCGCCCCGGTGCCACCCCCGCAGGGCCACAGCCGGGTCCGCTCCGGCCTGGTCGCCGCCGCGGAGAGCGTGCAGGCCGGCGCGGCTGGCCCGCAGCAGGCGGCGGAGAAATTCGTCAGCCAGGCCAACGCGATCCTCGCCGGCTGACCCGCCGCCCCACCGGGAACGGTGGGACAGCGGGTTCGGATGCGCGCCGGTCAGGCCTGGCTGCGCCGGCGGGCGACCTCCGCCAGGGTGACGGCGGCCGCGACACTGGCGTTGAGGGACTCCACGGAGGACACCATCGGGATGCTGACCCGCAGGTCACAGGTCTGCCCGACCAGGCGGGACAGGCCGCGCCCCTCGGAACCGACGACCACGACCAGCGGCCCGACCGCGGCCTCCAGGTTGTACAGGTCGGTCTCCCCGTCGGCGTCCAGCCCGGCGACGACGAAACCCGCCGCCTGACACGCCTTGACGGCCCGGGTCAGGTTCGTCACCTGGGACACCGGCACCCGGGCGGCGGCGCCCGCGCTGGTGCGCCACGCGGTGGCGGTGATCCCGGCGGCGCGGCGCTCGGCCATGAACACCCCCTGGGCACCGAACGCGGCCGCCGACCGGATCACCGCACCGAGGTTGCGCGGATCGGTGACCCCGTCCAGCGCCACCAGCAGTGGCGCCGTCTGCTCGGACGCCGCGGCGACCAGGTCGTCGAAGTCCTCGTACGCGAACGGCGGCACCTGCAGGCCGACGCCCTGGTGCAGGACCCCGCCGGTCATCCGGTCGAGTTCGGCGCGGCTCACGTCCAGGATCGCGATCCCCCGGTCACCCGCGGTCCGGATCAGCTCCTTGACCCGCTCGTCATGGTCGATGCCCACCGCGACGTAGAGCGCTGTCGCCGGCACCAGCGCGCGCAGCGCCTCCACCACCGGATTGCGGCCCACCAGCAACTCCGCCGAGTCGCGGCCGGGCGCCGACTTGCGCCCCGGCGCGACCCGGGGACCGGACCGGGCCGTGGCCCGGCCACCGGTGCCCCGCTGCGGCGCCGCCGGTCGCCCGGCGCCCCGCCCACCGGCACCCCAGGTGGTGTCCTTGGACCCCGGCGTACCGATCTTGGGAGCGCGGCCCTTCGCCTCGGCGGCGCGGACCTCCTTCTGCTGTTTCCAGGCGGTGCGCTGCGGCAGGTCCTCGGTGCCCGAGTAGCCCTTGTGCCAGGGACGTTCATCCGCCGGCAGGGTCTTGCCCTTGCCCTTGAGCGCCTTGCCCTTGCCGCCGGAGCCGACAGTGGCGCCCTTTTTCGACGTCGACCGCCGACCTCGGCGCTGTGAGTTGCCCGGCATCAGTGTTGCTCCCCTACTGTCCAGCGGGGACCTGCGGGAGTGTCCTCCACCAGAATCCCAGCCTGGTTGAGCTGGTCACGGACCGCATCCGCGGCGGCCCAGTCCTTGCGTGCGCGGGCCTGTGCCCGCTGGTCCAACGCCAACGCCACCAGGGAGTCGACGACACCCTTCAGGTCGTCGCCGCCGCCGTCCGCGCCGGCCCAGGCGGGGTCGAACGGGTCCAACCCGAGCACGGCGAGCATCGCCCTGGCGGCCGCCAGGGCGGTGCCCACCCCCACGTCGTCGCCGGCGGCCAGCGCGCTGTTGCCGTCGCGTACCACGTCGTGCAGGACCGCCATCGCGGCGGAGGTGTTCAGGTCGTCGTCCATCGCCGCGGCGAAGGCCGCCGGCACGTCACCCGGCTTGCCGGCGCCCACCCGCTCGGCGGCCCGCCGCACGAATCCTTCGAGGCGGCGGTAGGCCACCGCGCACTCGTGCAGGGCGGCGTCGGAGTAGTCGATGCGCGAGCGGTAGTGCGGCCCGAGCAGGTACGAGCGCAGCTCCACCGGACGGATCCCCATCGCGACCACCGCGTCGAGGTCGATGACGTTGCCCAGCGATTTGCTCATCTTGGTGTCGCCGAGGTTGAGCAGTGCGTGATGCACCCAGTAGCGGGCGAACGGCAGCCCGGCGGCCCGGGACTGCGCCAACTCGTTCTCGTGGTGCGGGAAGGTCAGGTCGAGCCCGCCGCCGTGGATGTCGAACTCCGGGCCCAGGTACCGCCAGCACATCGCGGAGCACTCGATGTGCCAGCCGGGCCGTCCCCGGCCCCAGGGCGACGGCCAGGAGGAATCCGCCGGCTCGTCGGGCTTCAGACCCTTCCACAGGGCGAAGTCGCGCGGGTCGCGCTTGCCGCGCTCCACGCACTCCTCGCCGGCCATGGTGTCCTCCGGGCGCTGCCCGGACAACGCGCCGTACTCCGGGAACGAGCGCACGTCGAAGTAGACGTCACCGCTGCCGTCACCGGCCGGGTACGCGTGCCCGTCGGCGATCAGCGTCCCGATCAACTCGTGCATCTGCGGCACATGGCCGGTGGCCCGCGGTTCGTAGGTCGGCGGCAGCACGTTGAGCGCCGCGTAGGCCGCCGCCAGCGCCCGCTCGTTGGCGTACGCGATCGACCAGTACGGCTGGCCCGCCTCGGCCGCCTTCACCAGGATCTTGTCGTCGATGTCGGTGACGTTGCGGATGAAGGTCACCTCGAACCCGCGGTGCAGCAGCCAGCGGCGCAGCACGTCGTAGTTGACGCCCGAGCGCAGGTGCCCGATATGCGGTATCGACTGCACCGTGAGGCCACACAGGTACACGCCGGCCTGACCTGGGACGCGCGGGATGAACTCCCGCACCGATCGGGTCGCGGTGTCATACAGGCGCAACGTCACCCCGCAAGGGTAGCCGCCGGGGCCGGCGGCGGTCCGGCGGCGGTACCGGGGCACGACGTACGCTCGGCGGCGTGAACGATCCCGCGGCCCCGCCCCGGTCCGGGGAGACCGCGCAGACCCTCGACCGCGGGCTGCGCCTGCTGCATCTGGTGGCCGACGCGCCGGGCGGGCTGACCGTCACCGAGGCCGCCGCCCGCCTCGGAGTCGGCCGCGCGGTGGTCTACCGGCTGGCCGGCACCCTGGCCGACCACGGCATGGTGCGCCGCGACGCC
>DASVVF010000703.1:0-3042 GCA_036386695.1 Catenuloplanes sp.
CACCCCGATGATGCTCAGGACCGCCATGGTGGACGGCCGCCCCGACCTGGGCGTGATGTCGGCCGGGCAGGTCGTCGGCCTGCTCGACGACCTGCCGTCCTGCGCCGAGCTGATCGAACGCATCATCACCGAGGCCAACGACTGCCTCGACCGGCTCGCCACCCATCGCTGACGTCGAAGCGGCCGGCAGCCCCCGCGCTCCCGGCGGGGAGGCTCACAGCCGTTCGATGATGGTGACGTTGGCCTGCCCGCCGCCCTCGCACATGGTCTGCAGGCCGTAGCGGCCGCCGGTGCGTTCCAACTCGTGCAGCAGGCTGGTCAGCAGGCGGGTGCCGGTGGCGCCGAGCGGGTGACCCAGCGCGATCGCCCCGCCGTTCACGTTCACCTTCTCCAGGTCGGCGCCGGTCTCCCGCTGCCAGGCCAGCACCACGCTGGCGAACGCCTCGTTGATCTCGATCAGGTCGATCTCGTCGAGCCGCAGCCCGGCCCGCCGCAGGGCGTACCCGGTCGCCGCGATCGGTGCGGTGAGCATCAGGACCGGGTCGTCGCCGCGGGCACTGAGGTGGTGGATCCGGGCGCGCGGACGCAGCCCGTGCACCCGCAGCGCCCGTTCGGAGGCGACCAGCACGGCACTGGCCCCGTCGGCGATCTGGCTGGCCTGGGCGGCGGTGGTGGTGCCGGCCGGGCGCAGCGGCGCCAGCGCCGCCATCTTCTCCACCGAGGTGTCCCGGCGCGGGCATTCGTCCACCCTCAACGCACCGTAGGGGACCGTCTCGGCCGCGAAGCGCCCCTCGTCGATGGCCCGGACGGCGCGATGGTGACTGGCCAGCGCGTAGCGTTCCAGCTCGGCACGGCCGATCGCCCACTTGGCGGCGATCAGGTCGGCGCTGCGGAATTGGGAGATCTCCTGCTCGCCGTAGCGGGCCCGCCACCCGGTCGAGCCGGCGAACGGCCCGGGCGGGGTCATCGCGCTGGCGATCGGCACCTGGCTCATGTTCTGCACGCCGCCGGCCACGATCAGCTCCGCCGTGCCGCTGAGCACCGCCTGGGCGGCGAAGTGCACCGCCTGCTGCGACGAGCCGCATTGCCGGTCGACGGTGACCCCCGGGACGTGCTCCGGCAGGCCGGCGGCCAGCCAGCAGGTGCGGGCGACGTCGCCGGCCTGCGGGCCGACGGTGTCCACGCAGCCGAAGATGACGTCGTCGACCGCGCCCGGGTCCACCCCGGCCCGGGTCAACACCGCGGCGATGACGTGCCCGCCCAGGTCGGCGGGGTGCACCCCGGCGAGGCCACCGCCGCGCCTGCCGATCGGACTGCGGACCGCTTCGACCAGATACGCCTCGGGCATGGCCGGACTCCCTTCGGGTGCTAATCTAGAACACGTTCTAATCTTAGCCAGGCGGCGGCCGGATCCGGCCCCAGACGGAGGCCGGGATGCGGCTGCGCTACACGCCCGAGCAGGAAGACCTGCGGTCCCGGCTGCGGGACTACTTCGCCGAGCTGATGACCCCCCGGTTACGCGAGGAGCTCACCAGCGCCGACGGGGAATACGGCGACGGCGCGGCGTACCGGCACGTGGTCCGGGAGCTGGGCCGGGCCGGGTGGCTGGCCCTGAGCTGGCCCACCGAGCACGGCGGCGGTGGCGGGTCCATGATGGACCAGCTGATCTTCACCGACGAGGCCGCCGTCGCCGGCGTGCCGGTACCGTTCCTGACCATCAACACCATCGGCCCGACCATCATGCGCTACGGCACCGCCGAGCAGCGCGCCCGCTACCTGCCCCGGATCGTCGCCGGTGAGATCCACTTCGCCGTCGGTTACTCCGAGCCGGAGGCCGGCACCGACCTGGCGTCGCTGCGCACCCGGGCGGTGCGCGACGGCGACGGCTACGTCGTCAACGGCCAGAAGATGTGGACCAGCCTGATCCGGTACGCCGACTACGTCTGGCTGGCCTGCCGCACCGACCCGGACGCCCCCCGCCACAAGGGCCTGTCGATCCTGATCGTGCCGACCGACGCGGACGGCTTCTCGTGGACCCCGGTGCGCACCGTCGCCGGGCCCACGACCAGCGCCACCTACTACAGCGACGTGCGGGTGCCGGCGTCGGCCCTGGTCGGCGAGGAGAACCGGGGCTGGTCCCTGATCACCAACCAGCTCAACCATGAGCGGGTCGCGCTGACCTCGGCGGCGCCGATCCGCACCGCGCTGCGTGAGGTGTCCGACTGGGCCCGGGACACCACCCTGGCCGACGGCCGGCGGGTCATCGACCAGGAATGGGTCCGGCTGCACCTGGCCCGGGTGCACGCCAAGGTCGAGGTGCTCAAGCTGTTCAACTGGCGGATCGCCGCCGAGTCCGGGCGGTCGCCCGGCCCGGCCGCCGCCTCGGCCACCAAGGTGTACGGCACCGAGTTCGCCACCGAGGCGTACCGGCTGCTGATGGAGGTGCTCGGCACCAACGCCCTGGTCCGGTCCGGCTCCCCCGGCGCGGTGCTGCGCGGGCGCGTCGAACGCCTGCACCGCCTCGCCCTCATCCTCACCTTCGGCGGCGGCACCAACGAGGTGCAGCGCGACATCATCGCCGCCGCCGGGCTCGGCCTACCCGCCGCCGTGCGCTAGCGCGAAGGAGCACCCGATGGACTTCCGCCCGACGCCGGCCCAACAGGACCTCGGCCCGCTGACCCGGGCCATCCTCGACGACCACGTGACCACCGACCGGCTACGCGAGATCGAAACCAAAGGCGACCGGTTCGACCGGGCGCTCTGGATGGAGTTGGCCGGGGCCGGGGTGCTCGCGGCGACGTTGCCGCCCTCGGTCGGCGGGGACGGCTTCGGCCTGCTGGAGCAGTGCTCCGTCCTGGTGGAGCTGGGGCGGGCGGTCGCTCCGGTGCCGTACCTGTCGTCGATCGTCACCGCGGCCGCGGCGGTGGCGACCTTCGGTGACGCCGCCCAACTCGAGCGCTGGGCGGCCCCGGCCGGGCGCGGTGAGCTGGTGCTGACCGCGGCGCTCGCCGAGGAGGGGACCGTCCACGCCGGGCGGTCCGG
>DASVVF010000704.1:0-7313 GCA_036386695.1 Catenuloplanes sp.
CGGTCGTCACCACGGTGACGACTCCGACGGCCGCCAGGCTCGTTGCGCCCAGTGCCCTGGCGATCCGGTACCAGTGTCTACCCACGAAACTACCTCGCTCATGTCGCGCCGGGAGCCGGCGACGGTGTGCCGTAACCGCCCATGTGAGCGCTAACATTCGCCGCCCGGGCCACCCGTGCTGTTGATCACGTTCGCAATGTCGTTGATCACAACGCAGGCATCGAGGCTTGTCAAGTCAGAGCCCGACCCCCCGGGCATGACGGTTGGCGTACCGCGGGCTTGATCGTCGCCGGCCGTGCAACACAGGTGGCCCGGCCGGCCATAGGTAGGTGTGAGGATCGAGACGGATCAGACCGACGTACAACTGTGGTCAGCTGCCGACGGGGGCGGAAAGGCGGGGTTCATCGAGACCGATCGGACCGACGAACAACTGTGGTCGGCTGCCGACGGGGGCGAGGAGGCGGCCTTCGCCGATCTCTTCGAGCGGCATTCGCGTGCGGTGTACAACCACGCGTTCCGGCTGACCGGTTCCTGGAGTGTGGCCGAGGACGTCACGCAGGCCACGTTCCTGACCGCGTGGCGCCGCCGGGCCCAGGCCCGGGCCGTCGACGGCGCCATGCTGCCGTGGTTGCTGGTGGTGGCCACCAACACCGCCCGTACCGAACGGCGATCGGCCCGGCGCTGGCTTGCCGCCCTCCGCCGGGTCCCGCCGGAACGGGACAACGGCCCGGACCCGACCGACGACGTGGCCGGGCGGATCGACGACGAGCGCCGGATGGCGCAGCTGCTGGCGTTGGTCCGGCGCCTTCCCCGCGCCGAACGGGAGGCGATCGCCCTGTGCGTCTGGTCGGCGGTCCCGTACGGCGAAGCCGCCGCACTGCTCGGCATCAGCGAGGTGGCGGTCCGGTCGCGGGTTTCCCGGGCACGCGCCCGGCTGGCCCGGATGGTCACGCCCAGCACCCAGGAGGAGCAATGAACGACATCCTTGACCCGCCTGCCGAGCGGGACCTGCCGGCCGCCCGGTCGACCCGGATGCGAGCCCACCTGCTCGCCTCGATGGGCCGCCCCCCGAAAAGCATCCACCGGCGGCGGCTGGTGCTGGCGCTGGCCGCGGTGACCGCGGTCGCCGGACTGGCCGTCCCGGTTCTGACGGCGCATCGGGACGGCAATGACGTCGAAGCGCTGGCCATGTCGGTCGCCGAGCTGTCGCCGCCGCTGCAGGACCTGACCCGGGAATGCCTGCGGCAGAACGTCGACATGCGCGCCGAACACGGGGCCGAAAGCCTGGCCATGGGCTATCCCATCCCCACGATCAAGGCGGCCGATCTGGCGATGGCCGCCCGGCGGGGCAGCGAAGCGGTGCTGGTGTACCTGACGCCCACCGGGTACTACCTGTGTGAATCGGGCAAGGACGGGCCCATGGGGGGCGGCGGACAGAACTGGCCGACGCGGGACTGGCTACCCGGCACGGTCGACCTGGTGCAGTTCTCCTCAACCGAGGCGGAGAACGGGGGCGACGTCATCGTGGCGGGGCGGGTGAGTGATCGGGTGGATCGGCTGGTGCTCGAGCACGGCAACGGGACCACCACGACGGCCCGCGTCGAGCGCGGCGTTTTCGGCCTGCTCAGCAACGGCAGGGTCGAGAAGCACGCCGACCTGGTCAGCTACGGGGAAGACGGCCGCGAGATCGACCGCTTCCCGTTGTACAAGCTTCCCCGGGAGCGCGAGGAATGCTTCGCCGACCCGTCGGGACGGGTGGTCTACGGCAAGGCCGACCGCGGCCGCACGTGTCTGCCCGCCGAGCCATGGACCCGATGAGAGCTCGACTCTTACCGCACAGGTGTCGCGCCCGCCGGCAGGCTGCCGGCGGGCGCGACCGCCGCTGTCAGCCGTCGACGCTGACCCGGTCGATCTGCCGGCACTTGGAACCGGTCGCGTCGTTGGGGCCGTCGACGAGGCAGACCTGCAGCTGGATGCCGTCTCCGGCGTTCACGTTGTTCGGTCCCCAGGTCCGGAAGGGGTCCCAGATGACGGCGGCACCGGACAGGCCGTTGCCGTTGTACCCGCTGCCCCAGTACAGCCCGTTCATCCAGACCCTCGCCTGGACGCCGTGACCGTCAGCGCAGAAGTCGTTGATCACGACGTAGTCGTCGTTGTTCCCCCCGCCGGCGGCACCGGGCCCGTAGTCGACGAAGTTCGCCGTGCCACAACCATCGGTGGTCTTGACCGTGAAACTGTCGTCGGCCGCGAACGCGGCGCTCGGCGTCAGCAGGACCGCAGCGCTGACACTCGCCGCCGAGGCCAGCACGGCCCGGCGGAGCAACGCACCTTTGATGAGCTTCATGAGATCTGCGAATCCAATCCTGGTAAGGGAGGCATGGCCCGACCAGCCCCCGTGACTGTTGGGTGTCCGTCCACGAACGTCGTTGCCGTCCATGAATGGAGACACTGTTCTATCACCACCGTGCGTCGGGTTCACCGCACCAGATGATCGCCGCCGCCCGGTCAGCGTGGGCGGGCAGCCGCTCGCGCCTTGGCCCGGCGCGCGGGTGTCCCGGGGTCGGCGACCCGGCCGGCGACCTGGGGTTGGACGCCGGTGTGCCGGCTGGTGTCCAGCCGGGCGGCGACGCGGGCCAGGGCGGTGTCACCGGGGCGGGCGACAAGGTGGAAGTGCGATGCCTTCGCCGGGGTGAGGTCGCCGCCCCAGGCGACGGTGCCGTCGCAGTCGACCAGGATGTCACGCACGATCGCCTCGTGGTGGGGCCACAGGCGCTCGCTGCCACCGGCGGGGTACGCGGTGGGGTGCAGGGCAACGGCGGTGCCGGACAGGTAGTTGGACTCGAAGTCCGCTCCGACGGTGCGGCGGGTGGTGTAGGCGGCGACTCCGCCGCCTTCGCCGGTGTCAAGGGCGCCGATCTCGTAGTGCCAGCGGCGTGCGATGTGCAGCAACACCGCGGCCGGGTGCCCCTGCCGTAGGGCCACCGACGCACCGGAGCCCTCCACCCGGAAGGTGGTGATGGCGGCGGGCTCGATCCGCCAACCGTTGGCGGATACGTTGCGGGTCCACTTCCTGCCGGCCGGGTCGGTGGCCTGGGCCGGGGCGCTGGGCGCGATGGCCAGCACGCCGGCGCCGGCGGCGGCGCCGAGGAGATTGCGTCTGGTGATCATGTGGAGTTCCTCACTCACCGGTCAGGGCGGATACGCCGGGGTCGGCTCCGTGGCGCCAGACGTCGTGGTCCAGGGCCCAGCCAGGCTGGAAGAAATACTCTCTGATCTGGTTGAACGACCAGTTCGCCGGCAGCGGGAAGCCCAGGTTTCCGGAGTAGCCCCAGGACATGCCGGAGACCAGCGACCAGCGGGCGCCGACCTCGTGCGAGACCCGGATGCAGACGTTGCGGGCACCGTAGACGCCGAAGGTGTAGCGGTCCCCGAGCTCGGCGAGGGCCGCCTTGACGCCCCGGAAGTACGGGTTGACATTGCTGTCGATCTCGGAGTCCATCGCGTCGTAGTCGACCGCGAAGTAGATGCAGGCCCCGCCGGGGATACGTAGCTCGACGGCCTTCTGGTGGGCCTTCCTGCCCTGGTCGTATCCCTTCTCGTAGGTGAAGTTCCAGAGTTGGGTGCCGTTGTACTGGAAGATCGGGAAGAACCTCAGCCCGGCGTCCAGGATGGTCTGCAGCTCGCCCGGCTTGATGGCCTTGTTGAGGAAGAACGGATCGGTCGGCGGCAGATGCTCGTCGAGGTACCGCCCGACGATCTGGTAGCCGGCCTGCTTGAGCTGCCGACCGCGTTCGGCGGTGATCTCGGTGATGCAGTCGCACCCGGTGGCGGGCCGGGACGTGTCGCCACTGGAGACCAGCAGTTGGGCCCAGGTCGTGTAGTCGTTGGTGCCCGTCACGGGGATCTGCGCGAAGCGCTGCAGGGCGCGCACCCACTCCAGGTGGGTGCTGGTCTCGGTGTCGGTGCCGATGTCCTCCGGGCGGTACATCAGCGGCACCTGCTGGGTGTTTCCCGGGACCATGGTGGGAGAGTTGAAATAGCACGCCGAACGGAACAGGTACCGCAGATCGCCGGTGAGCCGACCGGAGCCCCGGCCCTTCAGGGCGGCCTGCGTGCCGTCGCCGAAGTACCCGTTGATGGAGTTCACCGGGATGCCGATCTCGTACTGGACGGCCATCATGAAGCCCTGTTGGACATCGCGGGAGTAGATGCCGTCGCAGGGCACCAGGCTCATCGCGGGGATGCCGAGGTCGGCGACGTAGCGGGAGTTCAACCGTTGCTGGATGCGCTGGATGTTGATGTCGCCGCCCGGCACGAGGCGGAACTGGTCCATGCGCAGCATCGCCTTGACGATGTGCGGCCACATCTTGTACCGCATCGACGCGTTCGCGTACGACAGACCGGCGTCACCGTAGAGCCGCTGAAAGGCAGCCTCCGAGTCGCTGCTCCAGATGCCGAGGTGGGTCGACGTCCAGTAGCCCTTGCACCACAGCGCGCCGTTGTAGATCCGGACGAGGTTGGCGTTGATCTCGTCAGCCGGCAGGATGTTACGCCGCTTCACGGCGTTGAAGGTGCCCGGACCGAAGTTCTGGACGGTGGGGGAGATGCCCAGTTCGTGCTGAAGCCCCTGGGTGAGCGACAGCACGGTGGACCAACCGGTGCGCCCGGTCTCCGGGCACTTCAGGTACCCCGGTGCGTTCTGGTAGGCGGCGTTGACCCATTTCTGCGTCTGGTAAACGTAGATGTCGGCAGGCCCGGTCCACGGTGCCGCCGGATCAATCGTGGAGCCCGCCTGGGCGTACATGGTCAGGTTTCCGGGGCACTCGGTGCCGTACCCGAAGGAATGCGGCAGGATCTTGCTGCCGGCCCGCTTGGGGGCCTCCTCGCGAAGGTGCTGGATCAGCGACCGGTACGCGCGCAGCAGGGCCTCGGTGCCGACATGGTTGGAACGCATGAGAGCACAGATGGAATAGAACCCGGCGTTGCGGCCCACGCCCTCGACATAGCCGGCGGCGTTCGCCTCGCCGCGTTCGTATCCACGGCCCTCGTAGATGTTGCCGTGCTGGCAGACAAAAAAGTTGTAGGCGACGTCGCCGTTGAAGTCAGAGCCACCCTCGTGGTCCTCGTAGACGAGGGCGATGTCCTTCAGACAGTCCTCCTCCGTCTCGTAGTCACTCCCCAGCGGGCTGCTCGGACCGCGGTGGTGGATGAACACCCCACCGACCGGATTCCAGTCCGGGTTGGTGCTGGGCACCGGGTCAGCGGCGGCATGGGGCCGTCGGGCCTCACGTACGTGCTCCGCCCAGATACGGCGCTTATGGATCGTGACGAGCATGGCACCTCTTTCACCGGCGGCGCGGGACTGCTGTCAGGCAGCGGTAACGTGGGGGTCGATCCGGGTGCGGCGGAAACCCGGGTGGGCCGCCCAGGGGTTGCCGTCAGCCGAGGTGGCCGTCCGCCGGTCCGGTATGGATGGTGTACGGCTTCGGTGGCGACATCGTAGAACATGGATCACGCTTCGTGGGGGCACCTGTCGGCCCACCAGCCAGACCCCGGTGACCCTCCCGCGCGCCGGTCAGCGCCTCGCCTGCCGCTGCTACGGTGGGCCACGGTTTCGCCGGCTCGCGGGGGAGGGCAACGGGGGGTGCGTGTCGTGGTGCTGGCCGGTCGTCGCCCGTGGGCGTCGTGACGGCCCCGGCGCGGCCGGTGGTTCGGTGGCGCCGCCGCCTGACCCGGCTGGCCGTCGCGGCCGTCGTCGCGCTGCTTGTCGCCAGCGCCCCGTGGCTGTGGACGACGATCTCCGCACGCGGCCACGTGTACGGCGAGGCCGGGGCGCCGGCCGCGGACGTCGTCATCGTCCTGGGTACCGAGGTGGCGGCGGACCGCCGCCAGCCGGGCACGCGGCTCGCCGGCCGGCTGCAGACCGCCGCCGCGCTGGTGCGCAGCGGGCGGGCCCGGGTGATCCTGGTGTCCGGCGACGGCGGTGGCGCGTCCGGCGATGAGCCCGCGGTGATGACCTCGTACCTCGGCGGGCTCGGCGTCGATCCGCGGCGTGTCGTGGCCGACCCCTTCGGTCTGGACACCTACGACAGCTGTGCCCGGGCCCGTGACGTGTACGGGGTCACCCGCGCTCTGATCGTGACCCAGTCCTACCACCTGTCGCGGGCGGTCACGCTGTGCCGGCACCTCGGTCTCGACGTCGACGGAGTGACCGCCCGCTGCGCCGGATGCCCTGCCACGTTGCTGGCCGGCAAGGCGGTCCGGGACTACTTCGCCTCTGCGAAAGCGGCCTGGGACGCGGTACGGCGCAGACCGCCGGCGATCCGCTCGCCGCAGCACCCGGGTGTCCGGGACGCGCTAGCGGCCCCCTGATGGCGCAGGGCTCTCCGGTGCGCTCCGGCGCCTCCGGGCCGCCAGCAGAGTCGTGACCAGGCCGGTCGCCGACACGACCCCGACGGCCTGCGCCACCCGGTCGACGCGCTGGCTGGTGCAGGCCTGAAACGCCCTGTCCCAGTAATCGTCGGCGGGAAAGCCGCGCCACGGTCCCAGGTCCAGCTTCAGCGCGCTGCCGCAACTCTTCTTCTCGTGGTCGCCGGGTCCGAGCGCGTAGATCGGCAGAACCAGCAGGAGCGCCACCACGACGGTCCCCAACAACGCGACACGCGACGGGCTCAGCCAGCCGGCGTACCGCGGTCCTACCGCTCCCTGCCCGGTGGTCATCGGGCCGATGCTAGCGCACGGACGGCGGCGGGCTCGCGGCGCGTGATGCCGGGCCGCGCCGTCCGGCGCCGCGCCGCGACGGTGATGGCGGCCCTCGTGGGCGTCGCGACCACGGGCCGCGTACCCTTTCCCCGCGTCGGCAGCTGACGAGCCGGTGTGTAGCATGGGCCGATGGCGCCGCGAACGGATCAGTGTCGCGGGATGCCCAGGGTGTTGAGCAGGTCTTCGTGGAGCTGGAACCACACGGCGTGGTAGGACGCCAGGTTGTCGGTCAGGTAGTCCACCGCACCGCACCGAGAGCGGGAGAGCGCGGCCGTCAGCCGCTCCCGGTAGCGCTGGAAGCGCGGCATCGCCGCGGCCAGATCCGCGCAGACGACCCCGGCGCGCCGGTCGAAGTCCGTGAACCGGTCCAGCACCAGGGCGTCGTAGGCCTGGTCGGTGTGGTCGTTGAGCGTGACGAGGCCGTCGATCGACCGCATCTGCCACGCCGTGCACAGATCGAGCAGCTCCGGGTTCAGCACCAGGAAATCGTCGTACGCCCCGGCCACCGCGGCCCGGGCACCGGCCGCGTCCAGCTCAACGGAGATCCGCTC
>DASVVF010000705.1:0-1554 GCA_036386695.1 Catenuloplanes sp.
CGAGCCTCAGGAGACCGTGGAGACCCGCGGCAACGACCGGGTGGACCTGCTCGCCGCCGACACCAACAACGACGGGCGCCCCGACGTCTGGGTGTCGGACACCGACGGCGACGGCAAGGCCGACCTGTTCCAGTTCGACACCGACGGCGACGGCAAGGTCGACATCACCATGGTGGACCTCGACGAGGACGGCACCCCGGACCACGTCGTCGACGGCGACGGCGGCCACCCGCCCACGATCTGAGGCCACCAGCTGAGGCCACGGTCAGCGGACGGACGGCGGTCAGCGGACGGGCGGCGGTCAGCGGACGGGCGGCGGTCAGCGGCCACCGAGCGCGCTGATCGCCGCCCAGACCACCGCCAGGGCGAGCCCGGCGGTGCCGATGGCGCCGGCGGTACGCCGCCAGGGGCCCGGTTCGTCCGCCGGGGTGGAGGCCTCCGGGTGCCCCAGCATGGCGAGCCGCTCCCGCACCGCGCGTACCTCGTCGCGGCAGCCCTGGATGGCGGCGGTGCAGCCGGGGCTGCCGTCGAGCGGCGGGCTGCCGTCGAGCGGCGGGGTGCCGGCCCGGCTCAGCTCCACCGCCAGACGTGCCTGCGCCTGCTGCAGCTGCCGTACGGCGTGCCGGGCCCGCCAGCCGGCGCGCTGGTGGGCGTGCCGACGGGCGTGCGCCCGACGGGCGCCCGAACTGAGCACCCGCAGCTCGCCCGGGGCCACCAGGAGCGGGTCGTCGAGGTCGGCGAGGTGGCGGACGTAGTAGGCCGCCTCCCGCCGGTGCGCCGCGCGGATCAGCAGCGAGATCACCAGCAGCGGGGGGATGCCCTTGAGCAGCAGCAGCACCAGCACTCCCAGGGCGCCGTCGCCGAGCCCGTCCACGACCAGCGGCGAGTTCCACAGGAAGTGGCACGCCCAAGCGCCCAGCACCGCACTCAGCGCCACCGCCAGCCGGGTCGGCAGGCGGCGGTCCGAGCGGACCATCAGGTAGCCGATTCCGGCGCCGGCCAGGGCGCTGAACATGGTGTGGCTCCACAGCCCGGCCAGGAAGCCGCGGAGGAAGAAGGTGGCGACCACCGGCGACACCTGGTCCCCCCGACCGGCCACCGCGACCGCGCTGAGCGCGAAGACGACGTCCTCGACAACCTGGAAGCCCAACCCGACCAGGGCGCCGTAGACCACCCCGTCCAGGACGCTGTTGACCTGCGCCCGGGCCATCAACGCGATGGCCAGGACGCCGAGCACCTTGGCGGGCTCCTCGACGGTCGGTGCGGCGATGGCCGAACCCCAGACGCCGGCCACGTCGATCGAGGCGAGCTTCGCCATCAGGTTGTGCACCGCGGCGTTGCCAGGGATGGCCACCGACGTGGCGACAAGCCCGCCCCAGGCGAAGGCGGTGGCCCGCAGCACCGGCGGTTCCCGCTCCAGGTAATCCAGCTCGCCCACGAAGAACCAGAAGGGTACGGCGTAGAGGGCGAACAGCGCGATCGCGGTCGTGGTGGCCACCGGGTACCGGACGCCCATCTGGTACAGCAGCATTCCCATCCGGCCGGCTCCGGCCA
>DASVVF010000706.1:0-7389 GCA_036386695.1 Catenuloplanes sp.
TCCGCCGGTGCGGCCGGGTCGGCGACGCGGTGGGCCGTGCCGAGCGTGCCGGGCGGGTCCGCGCCGGGCTGGGCCCCGGCGATGCACTGGCGGCGACCGACGGCCCGGCCGATCCGCCGGCGGCCGGCGGCGCCGGCCGCGTGGACGCGCCGCCCGGTGCTGCCCCGGACGGGGCTGTCCGGACGCCGGGGGCGGCCCCAGTGTGCCCCGATCGGCCGTCGGCTCCGACGTCGCGGCTGGCGAACCATCCCACCAGCGCCGAACTCACCACGGCGGCGCACGCCAGCGCGGCCCAGCAGCGCACCCCCAGCGACCATCGGGACCGCCGGGCCGGTCGCAGGCGACCGGCATCGCGGCCCCGCCGCAGGTAGTCAGCCTCGACGCCCCGGTGCAGGTGCCCGGCGTGGCCGCCGCGCCCGGCGTCGCCGATCCGCTCGGAGTGACCGGCGTCGTCGCCGCGCCAGGGGGGTCGCTCGGAGCGCACCGGGGGCATGGCCGGGGGAAGTCCCCGCCCGGTCGCGGCCCGCTGCGCGATGCCACCGGCGCCGGGGCGGTGGGGCCGCGGGATCAGCGCGGCGGTGCGGCGGAACGCCGGCGGTGCCAACCACGGTCCGACCCGTAGCCGGGACGCGGCCCAGTGCTGCCCACCGGCCGCGTGCTGCCCACCGGCGCTGTGGTGGCCCGCGGCGGGAGGCTGGCCGCCGGGGCCGTGTCGGCGGACGTGGGCATGTCGGCCGCGCGGCAACCGGTGATCGCTGTCGGCCTGCGGGTCACCCGCCGCGGTCGTGCGCTCGGTGGGCTCCCGATCGGGCTCCTGGGCCACGGAAGCCGGCCTCCTCGACGGTCAGTGACGTGCTGACCGTGCGGACAGCTCGGCCGAATCAACGACAAACCGTGCCGTTCGGACGCGGGAGGATCGGCAGATGCAGCCGTCAGTGGCCGAGGTAGGCGTTGCCGATCACCGAGCGGGCCCAGCGCATCCGGCCGACGGCCGAATCGGGGTGTTCGCCGAATTCCTGGGCGACGAGTTCGGCGCAGCCGCCCTCGCCGTGCCGCTGCACCGTTTCGGTCACCACGATGCGGATCTGTTCCGGGCTCGCCGACTCGGAGCGCTGGATGTCGGAGACGAACAGCGCCTCGGTCAGGAGGTCGAGTGAGGCTTGCGATGACATGGATCCTCCTGCCGGCCTGGGCCCCTGGACAACTAACGCCGGTAGGTGGCGATGGGCTGTGGGCTGTGGTGTGCCAACGGCCCCGGGCCGCGCTGGGACGGAGCGGGACGATGCCGATTACCCCGCTCACCGCCATTTAACGGACTAACCGGATATTCTTCTGGCAGCCGTGTTGGCCAGGCCGTTCACCCGTGCCGACGTGGCCCGGATGGTGGGTCAGCTTCGCGAGTCCCCGGCCGCAAAGGAGCCTTCGTGACCGTGGTACTGGTGGCGGACGACGACGCGGACATCCGCGACCTCGTCGCCTTCAAGCTGGAACAGGCCGGGTTGGAGGTGATCGCGGTCGAGGACGGTCAGACCGCGTTGGCCCAGGCGCGCGAACGGCGGCCCACCCTCGCGGTGCTGGACATCTCCATGCCCGGGCTGTCGGGCATCGATGTCTGTCGCATGCTGCGGGCCGATGAGGGCACCGCCGGCATGCTGATCATCATGTTGACCGCCCGCGTGCAGGAACGCGATGTGGAAGGCGGGTTCAGCGCCGGCGCCGACGACTACGTGACGAAACCGTTCAGCCCCCGGGAGCTCGTGTCCCGCATTCAGGCTCTGCTGGCCCGGGCCCGCGCATGACGGTAGCCACCAGTGCGCACCGGGTGGCCGAACCGGCCCTGCGGCGGGTCGCCGGATAGGGCCGGGATGAACGCGCAGGCAACCGTCGTGGGGATGCTCACCCGGACCTTCGGCGCGATGGTGCTGCTCATCGTGTTGTCCGGGTCCGCGGGAATCGCCGCCTCGGTGCTGCAGCACCGCTCCGTGCAGAACCTGTCCGACTACGTGCTGCCGCTGCGGCTGGCCAACGCCCAACTGCGCGCGGTGCTCGCCGACGCGCAACGCGGGCTGCGCGGTTACCTGCTCACCGCGGACGCCCAGCTCCTCGACACGTACCGGGTTGCCAAGCGGGCCTATCCCGCCACCGAGGCGGCCCTGCGCCAGCTGGCCCGCGCACCCGAACGCGGCGCCGTCGAGCTGCAGAGCCAGCGGGCACAGCAGTGGTGGGTGCTGGCCCAGCAGCAACGTCTGTCCGCGCCCCGCAGTGACCAGGCCGTCAAACTCGTCGAGGAGGGCAAGACGCGCTTCGACGCGTTCATCGTGGCCAACAACGACCTCGACGGCAGGCTCGCCAGGCGCGGCACCGAGCTGCGGGCCGACAGTGACCGGCTGCAGACCGCCACCACCGTCAGCCTCGCCCTGCTGACGCTGGTGGCCGGCCTGCTCGCCACCCTGGCGGCCGGCCGGGCCACCCGGAAGATAACCGGGCCACTGCGGCGGCTCGCCACGGTGCTCGACCGGTTGGGCGGCGGCGACCGCGACGTGCGCGCGGCGGCCACCGACGGGCCGGCCGAGATCCGCCGGGTCGCCGGGGCGTTCAACACGATGGTCGACGAGTCGGAACGGCTGCGCGAACAGGAGGCCGACGACGCCCGCCTGCGGCGATCGGCCCGGGCCCTCGGGGTCCGCATCCGTCAGCACCTCGTGGTCGACAGCGCGTTGCGGGTGGCCACCGACGGCCTCGGTGACATGCTCGACGTCGAACACGTCATCATCCGGATGGCCGGCGGGGGAACCGACGGTCCGGCGGCGGTGTGCTGGGCGGCGCCGGACGCCGCCGTGGAGCCCGGTGCGCTGAGCCGCCTGAGCGACCTGAGCCTGGACTGGCTGGAGGACTGCGCCGGGACCTGGGTCACCGACGAGGTGCGGGCGGCCGGGGCGGACCCGGCGCCGCCGGCCGAACGCCAGGCGCTGCTGGAGCTGGGCTGCGGGCCGGTGGCCACGCTGGCGGTGGGTTCGGCCGGCGACCAGCTGGGCAGCGTCACGCTGATCCGTCGACCGGGCCGACCGGCGTGGAGCGCCGCGGAGGTCCGCACCGTCGAGGCGGTGGCCGCCGACCTCGGCCGCGGGGTGCGCCATGCCCAGATGTACGAGCAGGAGAAGCACCTGGTGGTCCGGCTACAGGAGCTGGACACGGCGAAAACGGACTTCATGTCCACCGTGTCGCATGAGTTGCGGACCCCGCTGACCAGCATCGCAGGGTACGTGGAGATGCTGCGCGACGGTGACGCGGGCCCGATCAGCGGTAACCAGGCCAAGATGCTCGACGTGATCGACCGCAACACCACCCGGCTGCGGGCGCTCATCAGTGACCTGCTGATCCTGTCGAAGATCGAGGTGGGCACCTTCAAGACCCAGCGCAAGACGGTGGATCTGGCCACCGTGGTCGACACGGCGCGCGAGGCGATCGAGCCGGTCGCGGTCCGGGCCGGTGTGGTGGTGCAGGCGCAGGTCGCCGGCCCGCTGGCCGTTCCGGCGGACCCGGAGCAGATCGACCGGGTGCTGATGGGCCTGCTGTCCAACGCGGTGAAGTTCACCCCCGCCGGCGGCAACGTTCAGGTCCGCGTGCACCGCGACGGCGACGAGGTGATCCTGTCGGTGGCCGACTCCGGCATGGGGATCCCGCAGCCGGAGCAGCAGCGGCTGTTCTCCCGGTTCTTCCGGGCGAGCAACGCCATCCAGTCGGCCGTGCCCGGCACCGGGCTCGGGCTGGCCATCGTGCACACCATCGTGCAGAACCACGGAGGGCGCATCGAGGTGTTCTCCCGCGAGGGCGACGGCACCACCTTCACGGTCCGGCTTCCCGTTCACTAGACACATCTTCACCAGGCCCGTCGGTGCGGTGCGGGCGTCGCCCGGCAAAAGCCACGGAAAACACCCGGAAAAGTTACATTTGGTGTCCAAACCGCTTGCGCTCCACGATCAGAATTCAGGCCCCCGTTGCCATGATCACCATCCTGCTCCTTGAGGACGACCCGGACATGCAACGCCTGATCGGCTATAAGCTCGAACGGGCCGGGTTCCACGTCGTGCCAGTCAACGACGGCCCCGCCGCGATGTCCCAGGCCCGGCTCAACCCACCGGATGTGGCCATCCTCGACGTGCGGATGCCCCGGCTCGGTGGTCTGGACGTGTGCCGCGAGCTGCGCGCCGACCCGGCAACCGCCACGGTCCCGATCATCATGCTCACCGCCCCGGCCCACTCCCAGGCGGCCGACGCCCCCCGCACCGCCGGCGCCGACGAATACCTGAGCGACCCGTTCAGCGCTCGGGAACTGCGGCTGCGCGTCGAGGCGCTGCTCGCCCGGGTCCGCGTCTGATGCTGACCGTAGCCACGGTCAGCCTCGTCGTCCTGCTGATCGGCATCTGCCTGCTGGCCGCCCTCATCGCCGGGATACGCGTCCTGCGCACCCTGCGTGACCGGCGCCGGGCGGCCCTGGCCGAGGGCCCGCGTCGCGCCCTGCTGGCCTTCGTCGCCGACGGCGGCGAGCAGGGCGCCGACGAACTCGTCGCCATCGGAGCCCGGGCCTGGCAGGCCGCTGAACCCGCCGCGATCGCGCTGCTGGGCAAGGTGCGCGGAGAGGCGCAGCAGGCGCTGATCGCCGTCTTCGAACGGCGCGGCGTGGCCACCCGGGCCATGCGGGACCTGACCGCGCACGGCGTCACCCGACGGGCCCGGGCCGTCGAGGTGCTCGGCAACCTGGAACGCGCCGACGCCGTACCGGCGCTGTGCCAACTGCTCGACGACCGACACAGCGCGGTACGGGTGGTGGCCGTACGCGCCCTCGGGCGCATCGGCGACCCGGCGGCGGCCCCGTACCTGATCGCCAGTCTGGCCCGGGCCGAGCCCACCCCCGCCCTGCTGGTGACCCAGGCGCTGGCCCAACTCGGCGCCGGCGGCGAACCGACGCTGCAGGCCGCCCTCGACCACAGCCTGCCGCGGGTCCGCGCCGGAGCCCTAGACGCGCTGGGGCTGCTCGGCGCCACCGGCACGGTCGCCCGGGTGGCGGCGGTGCTGCGCGACGACCCGCACCTCGACGTGCGGGTGGCCGCGGTCAGCACGCTGGGCCGGTTCAGCACCCGGGCGGCCCTGGCGCCGCTGGTCGACGCGCTGGATCCGGCCCACCCGGGCGTGCTGCGGGCCGCCGCCGCCCACGCCCTCGGCGAGCTCGGCGCCCCCGCCGCCGTCGCACCGCTGGCCGGGCTGCTGACCGACCCGCGGTACCGCGTCGCCCACGAGGCCGCGCACGCACTGCGCCGCCTCGGCACCGCCGGGCTACGCCAACTGCGCACGGTGGCCGCCGACGACGCCGCCCCCGGCGCCGACCACGCCCGGGAGGCACTGGCGCTCGCGGCGATCACCGCCGGATCCCCCGACCCGGCCGCCGCCCCCACCCAGAGTCTGGCCGTCACCGCCTGACATGGGCCGCGAGTTCATCCGGGCCGTCCTGCAGGGCGCCGACGTGGCCATCTTCGGCTACTTCGTGGTACTCAACAGCAGCTACCTGGTCCTGATCGTGCTGGCCGGGCTGGAATTCTGGCGACACCTGCGGCAACTGCCCTTCGCCGGCGCCGACGACATGTTCCGCAGCCCGCTGACCCTGCCGGTGTCGGTGGTCGTGCCCGCCTACAACGAGGGCGCCGGCATCGTGGCCGCCGTGCAGGCGATGACCGCCCTGCGCTACCCCCGCTTCGAGATCGTCGTCGTCGACGACGGCTCCACCGATGACACCTTCACCCTGCTGCGCCAGGCGTTCGACCTGGTGGAGGTGCCCCGGGTCATCCCTGACGAGGTGCCGTACCGCTCCGAGGTCCGCTCGGTGCACGTCGCCCGGGCGTACCCGGAAACCCTGGTGGTGGTGCGCAAGAGCAACGGTGGCAAGTCCGACGCGCTCAACGTCGGTATCAACCTGGCCAGCCACCCGCTGGTCTGCATGGTCGACGCCGACTGCGTGCTCGACCCCGACGCCCTGCTGTCGGTGGCCAAACCCTTCGCCGACGACCCGCTGCGGGTGGTCGCCTGCGGCGGCGTGATCCGCATCGCCAACGGCTGTCGGGTCGTCGGCGGCCGGGTCGTCGACGTGCGGATGCCCCGCGAATGGCTGGTACGGATCCAGGTCGTCGAATACCTGAGGGCGTTCCTCATGGGCCGCACCGGCTGGTCGCGCCTGGGGGGTCTGGTCGTCATCTCCGGGGCCTTCGGGCTGTTCCGCCGCGACCTGCTGGTGCGCATCGGCGGGCTGGCCCACGACACCATCGGCGAGGACGCCGAACTCGTCGTGCGGCTGCACCACCACCTGCGGGCCGAAGGCGAGGACTACCGGGTGGTCTTCGTCGCCGAACCGGTCAGCTGGAGCGAGGCCCCCGCGACCCTGCGGGTGCTACGACGCCAACGGCACCGCTGGCACCGCGGGCTGGCCGAGATCCTCACCAAGCACCGCGGCATGATCCTCAACCCGCGGTACGGGCGCATCGGGCTGGTCACCCTGCCGTACTTCGTGCTGTTCGAGCTGCTCGCCCCGTTCCTGCAACTGGCGGCCCTGCTGCTGATGCCGGCCGGCCTCTACGTCGGCGCCGTCAACCTGGACTTCGCCTGGCGCTTCGCCCTGGCCGCGTACGGCTTCGGGTTGCTGATCAGCCTGACCACCCTGCTCATCGAGGAGGTGTCGTTCCACCGCTACGTGCGCTGGAGCGACCTGGCGTTGGGTTTCCTCGCCGCCGTCGCCGAAAACCTCGGGTACAAGCAGATCCTGGCGCTGTGGCAGATCGCCGGCGCGTGCAGCGCGTGGCGCGGGCAACGCGCCGTCTGGGGCACGATGACCCGCCAGGGCTTCCACACCGACGGGCCCGCCGACGCGCCGCCCCCGCCGCCGACCCAGACCCGCGCCGCCCCCTAACCCAGCGGGCGACCCGGGATGACGTGCCCGCTGATTCAGCGGCGCCGGTGCCACCGCAGCGGACCGGGATGCACCGACCACCAGACCCGCCGCCACCACGGCTGCCGGGCGCGCAACCCGTCGGTGTACGCCACCGCCCGCGCGCCGGCCCGCCCGGCCTGCTCCGCATCGGCCACCCCGGGGCCGAACGCGGCGGTGTTGACCAGGGCGGCCAGGTCGTCGACCGGCGGCAACGCCGGCCGCGGCGATGATCCGGGCCGCCCGCCGTCGCCGGCCGCGGCGGCGTGCGCGGCCACCTCGCTGGCGGCCAGGTGCCCCGGCACCACCCGCCCGGCCAACCGCAGCGCGTCGGTGAGCTCCAACCACGCCCCGGTGATCCGCTGCGCCGGGTCCCCGTCGGTGAGCCGGCGCCGGCGCTGCCCCCGGCGCAGCAG
>DASVVF010000707.1:0-3519 GCA_036386695.1 Catenuloplanes sp.
CCACGTACACCACGTCGAGGTTCTCGTCGGCGGCCAGTTCACCGACCGAGCCGTAGGCCCGGGCGGCGCCGTAACGCTCGGCGAAGCCCTTGGCGTTCTCCGCCGACCGGGAGCCGACGGCGGCCAGCTCGGCATCGGGCAGCAGGCGCAGGTCGGCGGCGAACTTGTTGGCGATCCCCCCGGTGCCGAGGATCCCCCAGCGGATGCGTTGCTGTGTCATGCCCAGCAATCTATCGCCGACCGTGGGTCGCTGGCCTAGGCTCGGCCGGGTGACTGACGAGGGGTTGCCACTGCCGGCGGAGATGGCCGAGCGGCTGCGCCGCTTCCACGACCGGAACGTCCCGCCCGCGACGCCGCGCCGCGCCGCCACCGTGGTGCTGCTGCGGCCCGCCGGCACCACCTTCCAGGTGTACGTCATCCGCCGGGCCGTCTCGATGGTCTTCGGCGGTGTTTACGCGTTCCCCGGTGGCGGCGTCGACCCGGCCGACGCCGTGGACGGGCTGGCCGGCTGGGACACCCGGTTGGGCCTGCCCCCGGCCGAGGCGGGCGCGGTGGTCCGGGCGGCGGCCCGGGAGGTGTTCGAGGAGGCCGGCGTCCTGCTGGCGGGCCCCCGGCCGGGCACCGTCGTCGGCGACGTCAGCGGGCCCGGCTGGGAGGCCGACCGGCGCTCGCTGGCCGCCCATGACCTTGCCTTCAGCGACCTGTTGACCCGTCGGGGCCTGCGGCTGCGTGACGACCTGCTGACCGGGTGGGCCCGTTGGATCACCCCGGAGTTCGAGCCGAGGCGCTTCGACACGTACTTCTTCCTGGCCGTCCTGCCCGAAGGGCAGCGCACCCGGGACGTCTCCGGCGAAGCCGACCGGACGGCGTGGCTGAGCCCGGCCGACGCGGTCGCCGGCCACGCGGCCGGCGACCTGCCGATGCTCCCGCCGACCGTGGTGACCCTGCGGGAGCTGTCGGCGTACCGCAGCATCGCCGGGGCGACCGCCGCCGCCGCCGAGCGCGACGTCGCCCGCCCGGTGCTGCCGAAAGTCGAGCCGACCCCCGACGGCGGGGCCCGCATGGTGTTGTCCTGAGGTTTGGCCGTCGTTCACCCGAGGTGGGAAGTCCGCACTTTCGACGACGATTTCGGAGGTGCCCGTGAGTGAACGCGACGACGTGCCGGCAGCCCAGGAGACCAACGTGGGGCAGGACCCGCACCTGACCGACGACGTGGCGCAGGAGGTCAGCCCGGGCGCGGGCCCGGCCGCCGACGGGGCCGCGGCCAGCACCCTGGGCCTCGGCAGCCGGCAGAACGTGGACAGCGCGCTCCCGCAGGGCGCTCCGGACCCCAGCATCGGGCCGGACTGACCCCTACCCGTACCTGCGGGAAGGAGACGCGCTACCTGCGGGGAGAGAACCGCTACTCGGCCCGTGCTGAGGTGCGCCCGTCCCCATCGTCGGGCACCTCAGCACGCGGTCAGCCGAAGCGGCCGGTGATGTAGTCCTCGGTGCGCTTGTCGCCCGGATTCGTGAAGATCTTCGTGGTGTTGTCGAACTCCACCAGCCGGCCGTGGCGCACCTGCTGGGCGTCCACCTCGGCGGTGAAGAAGGCCGTGTAGTGGCTGACCCGGGCCGCCTGCTGCATGTTGTGCGTGACGATCACGATCGTGTACGACTTCGACAGCTCGAACATCAGGTCTTCGATCTTGCTGGTGGCGATCGGGTCGAGCGCCGAGCACGGCTCGTCCATCAGGATCACGTCCGGCTTCACCGCGATGGTGCGGGCGATGCACAGCCGCTGCTGCTGGCCACCGGAGAGGGACAGGCCGCTGCTCTTCAGCTTGTCCTTGACCTCGTCCCAGAGGGCGGCACCGGTCAGCGCCTCCTCGACGTGGTCGTCCAGCTTCCCCTTGATCCCGTTGATCCGCAGCCCGTACGCCACGTTGTCGTAGATCGACTTCGGGAACGGGTTCGGCTTCTGGAACACCATGCCGATCCGTCGCCGGACCTGGATCGGGTCGACGTCCTTGGCGTACAGGTTCTGGCCGTGGTACGTCACCTCGCCAGCGACGCGGGCGCCGGGGATCAGGTCGTTCATCCGGTTCAGCGAACGCAGGATCGTCGACTTGCCGCACCCGGAGGGCCCGATCATCGCGGTGATCTGGTGTTCCCGGATCGGGATGGTGGTGCCCCGGACGGCCTCGTAGCTGCCGTAGAAGACGCTGACGTCGCGCAGGTTCATCACCGGGGCGGCGGACTCCGACGCGTCCGGGGCGGCCGCGGCCGCCGCCGCGCCGGTGGGCGCGTTGATGGCGACGGTGGGCCGGTCGGCAGTCTTCTGGCTGCTCTGCGGGTAAGGGGTGGGCATCTTTCAGCGCTCCTTAATGGCGAAGCGGTTGGCGATCATGCGGGCGATGATCGTGAACAGCAGGACGATCACAATGAGGGTCAGTGCCGCGCCCCAGGCCCGCTCGACCGCGGGCTCGAAGGGCTGGCTGGCGTTGCGCCAGATCTGGGCCGGTAGGGCGGTGTTGCCGCCCTCGAAGAGATCGGTGTTGGTCGAGAAGACGATGCCGGTGACGATGATGATCGGGGCCGTCTCGCCGGCCGCCCGGGCCACCGCCAGCAGCGCCCCGCTGGTGATGCCGGAGATGGAGGCCGGCAGGACGACGGTCAGGATGGTGCGCCACTTGCGGGCGCCCAGGGCCAGGCTGGCCTGGCGCAGTTCGTCGGGCACCAGCCGGAGCATCTCCTCGGAGCTGCGGATCACCACGGGCAGCATCAGGCAGGCCAGCGCCAGCGCTCCGGCGAAGCCGGACTGGGTGCCGACCAGCAGCACCCAGGAGATGTAGACGAACAGGCCCATCACGATGGACGGGACCCCGGTCATCACGTCGGCCATGATCCGGATCACCCGGGCCAGCGGCTTCTGCTTGCCGTACTCGTTGAGGTAGATGGCGCCGAAGACGCCCAGCGGGATGGCCATCAGCGACGCCAGGCCGGTGATCAGCAGCGTGCCGACGATGGCGGGGGCCATGCCACCGCCCTGGCGGCGGAACGAGTTGGGGATGTCCTCGGTGAGGAACTCCCAGCTCATCACGCCGAGACCCCGGCTGATCACGGTGTACGTCACCAGGCCGAGCGGGATCACCGCCAGCAGGACGGCGAACCCGATCGCCCCGGTGGCCAGATGGTTGGTGAACCGGCGGCGGACGGACAGCGAGCCCCGGCTCAGGTCGGGCGGACCCGTCCGGGTGCGGACGGCGGGCTGGGTGGTGGCCGTCATACCACTGCTCCTCTCATCCGCGCCTCGGCGCGGCGCACGATCACCTGGGCCCCCAGGTTGATCGCGACCGTCATGGCGAACAGCACGACACCGAGGCCGATCAGGGCGGCGGTGTGCGTGCCACCGGACTCCCCGAACTGCTGGACGATGACGGCCGCCATCGTGCTGCCGGGTTCGAACAGGTTCGCGGTGATGTTGGCCGACCCGCCGATGA
Source organism: Catenuloplanes sp. (assembly GCA_036386695.1). Lineage (GTDB taxonomy): Bacteria > Actinomycetota > Actinomycetes > Mycobacteriales > Micromonosporaceae > DASVVF01. Next base: position 3,483 of record DASVVF010000707.1, read on the forward strand.
TGAGAGCGACCGCGATCGTCTCGCCCATGGCCCGGCC
>DASVVF010000708.1:0-8157 GCA_036386695.1 Catenuloplanes sp.
GACGCCGGGCCGGTCAACGACCTCCTGCGGGAACTGGTGACGGCGGCGGCGGCCGGGCGGGCCGCGCGGTTCCCCCCGCCCGCGTCCAGCCGGCTGTTGCTCACCACCGCATTGTGGCGCCAGTTCGGTCGGCATCCCCGCCGGCTGGCGACCGGGTTGCGGATAACCAGGGCGCCGGCGGCGCCGCCGGTGGCCGCCGACGACAGCGTCGGATGGCAGCCCGACATCACCGTGGAAACCACCCGTTCGGCCGGGGCGCTGGCGCTGATGCGCGGGTGGCGGGACAGCCACGCGCCGGGGGTCACCACCGCCGCGATCACGTTCGCCGCGTTCGCGGCCGCCCTGCGGGACCTGGGGATGGACCCGCACCTGTCCGGGGCCGTCTTCCTGGCCGACGCCCGTCGGTACCTGCCAGCGGGAACCCGGGTGGACGGCGACTTCTGCTGGGGTCAGTACCTGGCGCCGGTTGACCTGGTGGACCCGCTGGCCGTACACACCGCGCTGAAGGCCGAACTGGCCAGCGGGCGGATGCTCACCATGATGGCGTTGCGGGAGGCGCGGGTGGCGCTCACCGGCGCGGGCGGGCGGCCACCGTTCCCGGCCCGGATGCACAGACGTCCGCGTCCCGAGCTGACCTTCAGCAACCAGGGCCGCCACGACGTACTCGCCGACCTGCCCTGGGCGGCGGAGCCCGACGGGCGGGTGAACCACAGCGTCCCCACCCAGAGCGGTCCGGCGGGGATCACCCTGACCACCTCGGAGATGGGCGGGGTGCTGCACCTGGAGGCGACGTTCCACCGGTCCACCTACGACGCGGCCACGGTCGCCCGGGCGATGACCGTGCTCTGCCAGGACCCGGCGGCCCTGCTGATGGCGACCCGGTAGGCGCCATGGTCACCCTGTTGAGCGAGGCCCTCTTCGCGGTCATCTTCGTGCACGCGCTGGTGGCGTATCTGCGTGGTCGCGACCCGTTGCAGCGCGACGTGATGGTGATGTTCTCCGCGATGGCGGGGCTGTTCACGGTGGCGTTGGCCACCCGGCTGCTCGGGGAACTGCCGGAACTCGTCGGCGACGTGTCCGCGGCCCTGCTGGTGGGACAGCCGTTGCTGACGTTGCGGGTGGTGCGCCGCCTGCGCGCGGTGCCGCCCCGGGTGTACCGGGCGGCGTTGGCGGGCTGGCTCGCCAGTGCGGTCGTGCTGGTGGCCGTCCCCGGTCAGCTGCCGCTGACGGCGGTGATCCCGATCATCGCGGTGTTCGTCTTCACCGAGGTGATGGCCGCGGTGTTCCTCGCCGGCCAGGCGGCTACCCGCACCGGAGCGTCGCGGGCGCGGCTGCTGACCGCGGCGCTGGCCACCGGGGTGTTCGCCGCGGCGATCGTGGCCGCCGGCGCGGGCGCCGGCGACCCACGGGCCGCGGCGGTGGCCGGGCAGGTCGCCCAGGGTCTCGCGCTGGTGTCCGCGCTGGGGTACATGGTGGCCTTCGCACCCCCCCGGTGGTTGCGCCGGGTGTGGTCGTCGCGGGCGGCCTACGCGCTGGTCCGCCGGCTGCTCGACGCGCCACCGGGGGAGGCCGCGGAGGCGACCTGGCACCGGTACGCGGAAACGGTGTGCGCGGCGACCGGCGCCGACGCGGCGGTGGTGCTGCTCTGCTCCCCCGACGAGGTGGTGACCGAGATCGCCCGGGTGTCGCTACCGGCCATGGAGTTCGACGCCGACCGGCCCGACGGAGAGCACCTGCTGGGCCTCCCGCGGGCCGGCACCGTCGCCGTCGAGGAGGCGGTACGGCACGGGAACGCGGCGTTGGCCGTCCGGTACGCCCGACTCATCGACGCCCGGTTCATCACCCAGGTGCCGCTGCCGTTGCATACCGGCCGTGGGGTCCTGCTGCTGCTCGACCGGTACCGCAACCTGTTCACCGACGACGACGTGCAGCTACTGGGCGACCTCGCGGGTCAGGCGGCGGCGCTGGCCGAACGCGGGCAACTGCTCAGCGACCGGGAGATCCTGACCGACCAGCTGTCCACGTCCGTTACGGCGTTGCGCCAGGCCAGCGCGGCCAAGAGCGACTTCCTGGCCAACATGAGCCACGAACTGCGCACCCCGCTCAACGCCATCATCGGCTTCAGCGACCTGATGCGCACCGAGCCGACGGTCGGCGACCGCAGCACCGTGCCCACGGAGTGGATCCGGCACATCAACTCCAGCGGCCGGCACCTGCTCGGCCTGATCAACGAGGTGCTCGACCTGGCGAAGATCGAAGCCGGCCAGATCGAGCTGCGTCCCGAGCCGTTGGATCTGCCGCAGCTGGTCGGTGACGTGGTCGCGACCCTGCAGGCGCTCTCCGACCGCAAGCGCCTCGAGGTGACCGTCGCGGTGCCGTCCCTGGCGGTGACCGCCGACCGGATGCGGTTCCGCCAGGTGGTCACCAACCTGCTGTCCAACGCGATCAAGTTCACCCCGGAGGGCGGGCGGATCTTCGTGGCGGTGCGCCGGCTGGGTTCCGACGTCACCCTGAGCGTGGCCGATACCGGTCCGGGCATCGCGGTGGCGGATCAGCAGCGGGTGTTCGAGGAGTTCCAACAGGCCGGCGAGCAGGGCATCCGCGCCGAGGGCACCGGATTGGGACTGGCCCTGACCCGCCGCCTGGTGCAGGCCCATGGTGGTCGCATCGAGGTCGAGTCCAGCCCCGGGCACGGCGCGAAGTTCACCGTCTACCTACCGGCCGCACCGACCCTCACCCAGGCCGTCGGTGACCAGCCGCCCGAGCGGGGCTGCGCCGGCGGCATCCTGGTCATCGAGGACGACGTCGCCGCCGGCAGCCTGCTCGCCACCTACCTGGAGAAGGCCGGTTACCGGGTGACCGTCGCGGCCACCGGAGAGCAGGGCCTGGCGAGCGCCCGTACCGGTAAGCCCGAGGCGATCCTGCTGGACCTGCAACTGCCCGGAATGGACGGCTGGCAGGTATTGACCGAGCTGAAGGCCGACGACCGGCTGCGGCACACCCCGGTCGTCATCATCAGCGTCGCCGACCAGAGCGAGATCGGGCTGGCATTGGGCGCGGTGGACTACTTCGTCAAGCCGATCAACCGCGCCGACCTGCTCACCTGGCTGGCCCGCCACGGGCTGATCCCGCCGACCAGCGGGCAGGCGCTCAACGTCCTGGCCATCGACGACGACCCACGCAGCCTGGAGATCATCGACAGCACGCTCAGCGCCGAGGGGATGCGGGTGGTCCGGGCCACCGGCGGCGCCGAAGGGCTGCGCCTGGCCCACGCGAACGACTTCAACCTGATCATCTGTGACCTGCTGATGCCCGACGTCGACGGATTCGACGTGATCGCCGCCCTGCACAGCGACCCGGCCACCCGGGACACCTCGGTGGTGGTGCTCAGCTCGCACGACCCCACCGAGGCGGACAAGGCCCGACTCAGCGGCAAGGTCATCGCAATCATGTCCAAGGGGCAGACCACCACCGGTCTGCCCGATCTGGCCCGGGTCGTCGGGGAACTCACCGGCCTGACCACCGCCGGTCAGCCGGACCTCGTTCCGTGAGCGACCCGGTCAGCCCGCGGGTGAGGGATCGTCGAGCGGGGTGCCGGGCGGTTGCGGTGCCTGCTGTGCCGTCGTGCTCGCCCGCGGCGTCGCGGTGGCGGTGCGTGACGGGGTCGGCGTCGGGCTCGCCGACGGACTCGGCGTGGGGGTGGGGCTGGGCGTCGGGCTCGCCGGCCGGGCCGAGGGTGTCGGGGACGCCGCGGCGGGCGTACCGGAGGGTTGCGTGCCCTTCCCGGTGCCCGCGGCGACCTCCCGCGGCGGCCGGACCAGGACGTACAGCACCAGGGTGAGGACGAAGATCAGGACCAGCACCAGCGTTGAGGTGCGCACCCGCCCGTGCAGCAGGTACCGGCGCATCAGGAGACCCCCATCGGCTCGGCGGTGTCCAACCCCGGCGCCACGTTGATGCCCTCGGCCTGGAACGCCACCGCGACCCTGGCCCGCAGTTCCCGGCCGACCTCGAACTGCTTGCCCGGCAGGGTCCGGGCCACCACCCGCACGTGCAGGGTCTCCAGTTCCATCCGCTCCACCCCGACCACCGACGGCGCGTCGAGCAGCAGCGGCCCCAGGACGTCGTCGGCGCGGGCTTCCACCCCGACCCGGCGCAGGATCTCGCGGATCCGGTTCACGTCGGCGGTGCTCGGCACCGGCACGTCGATCACCGCCCGGGCCCAGTCGCGGGACATGTTGGTGACCTGGACGATCTGCCCGTTGGCGACGATGACCACCTCACCGCTGACCGTGCGCAGCCGGGTGACCCGCAGGCTGACCTCCTCCACGGTGCCGGAGACGCCGGCCTCCGAGCCCAACGCGGAGATGCGCACCACGTCGCCGAACCCGTACTGGCGTTCCACGATGATGAACAGCCCGGCCAGGATGTCCTGCACGAGCCGCTGCGCGCCGAAGCCCAGCGCCACGCCGATGACCGCGGCCGGTGCGACCAGGCCGGTGACGGGGACATTGAAGCGCTTGATCACCGCGAACGCCGTGACGCAGGAGATCAGCACGATCACCGCCCAGGTGACCACCTGGACGACCACGTGGCTGTGCTTGGCGGCCTCGGACCGCACCAGCCCGGCGTCGGCCGACGAAGCGGCGTCGATCCGTCGGGTGATCCGGTGACCGAGCCACCGCACGTGGCGGGCCAGCAGCATCGCCCCGGTGATGAAGAGAACGATCTCCAGGCCGCTGGTGCGCAGCCAGTGGGTGACATCGTGCAGGGGAGTAATCGCCGCGAGGGTCATCGTGGCCTATGGTCGCACGGCCGTCCGGCCCGGTTCCGGGGGGGACAGCGTAGCGTCGCCGAGGTCACTGCCCGGGGCCGGCCGCGACACCGAGCCGATCATGGTGCTTGACGGCACCCACCGGGCCTCCTACCGTCTCGGTATCGAGGCCCGTCGCTGGGTTCCCGGTGCTGACGCGTGCCTTCCCCCCGCGTGAGCGTCCACCGAGGCGTCCCCCCGTTGGGAGTTCCGCATGCTGACCCGATCCCCGCTCCGGGTGCGCGCCGTGGTGCGCGTCCTGACCGCCGGCGCGCTGCTCATCGGCGTGGTCGCCGCCGGCACACCGGCCCGGGCGGTCGCCGCCGGCACACCGGCCCGGGCGGTCGCCGTGCTGACCGTCGCGGCGTTGCGCGCCGACGACCTCGACGCACCGATCGGCATCGACAACCCCACCCCGGTGCTGTCGTGGCGGGCCACCGCGACCGCGAAGGGGGCGGTGCAGGCCGCGGTCGAGGTGCAGGCCGCCACCAACCCGTGGCTGCTGGCGGTCGGCCGGCCGGACCTGTGGGACACCGGCCGGCGGCGCCAGTCCGACCCGTTCCTGCGCTACGCCGGCGCGGCACTGGGCTCGCGCGCCCTGGTCTACTGGCGGGTACGGGTCTGGGACGGCGCCGGCGCGGTGTCCCGGTGGAGCGCCCCGACGAGTTTCGAGCTGGGTCTGCTGCGCGCCGGCGACTGGCGTGCCCGCTGGATCACCGACCCCGGCTGGACGCCGACCCGCTACGGCGCGGTCACCACCCACCCGGTCACCGTGACGTTTCCGGCCACCTCGGCGCGTTACGTCAAGCTGAACGTGACGACGCTGGGCCTCACCCCGGCCAACGACAGTGGACACTACGTCCAGCTCGCCGAGGTGGAGGTGCACGGCCCGGCCGGCGCCACCGGCAACCTCGCGGCCGGGCGGGCGGTCACGCCGTCGAGCAGCCTCGAGGGCTACGGCTGGAGCAGCCGACTGCTCACCGACGGGGTCCGCGACACCAACAACGGTGCCGCCCGCGGGTGGACCACCAACCCCCGCCAGGCGTCGACGGACCAGAGCGCCACGCCGGCCTGGGTGGTGATCGACCTCGGGTCGGTGCACAGCATCGGGCGGGTGGTGCTGTACCCGCGTACCGATGCCCTGAGCGTCACCGGCGCCACCGCCGGCTTCCCGGTCGACTTCACCGTGCAGGCCGGGACCACCTCGACCACGGCCGGCTTCGACCCGGTGCGGACCGTCACCGGCCAGCCCAACCCGGCCCCCGCCACGGTTTACACCCCGGGCGGGCTGCCCGTGCTGGCGAAGGAGTTCACCGCCACAACGGCGGTGCGCCGGGCCCGGCTCTACGTCAGCGGGGTCGGCGTCTTCATCGCCAGCCTCAACGGGCGCAAGGTCGGTGACGCGGTGCTGGAACCGGCCAACACCGATCTGCGCGACCGGGTGGAGTACGCCACCTACGACGTCACGGCCGCGATCCGTCGGGGCCGCAACGCGATCGGGGTCCGCCTGGGCACCGGGGTCGCCAGCATCACCGCCGCCCCCGGCAGGTACGCCAAGTTCACCGGCACCCAGAGCATGCCCAAGGCCATCGTCCAGCTGGAGGTGACCTACGCCGACGGCCGCCGCCAGACGGTGGCGACCGACAGTTCGTGGCGCTCCACACACGGCGCGACGGTGCTGTCGAACTGGTTCGGCGGGGAGGACTACGACGCCCGGCGGGAGATCGCCGGATGGGACGTCGCCGGCACGGACCGCCGCCGGTGGAGCCGCGCGGAGCAGACCACCGCCCCGGCGGCCGGCACGGCGCTGACCGGCCGGCAGTCGCCGCCGCTGCGGGTGGTGGATCAGCTACCGGGCACCCTGGTCGGGACCCCGGCCGCCGGGGTGCAGCTCTACGACCTCGGTACGAACATCGCCGGCTGGCCGCAACTGCGCGTCGACGCGCCCGCCGGGACGGTGGTGTCGCTGCACCCGGGGGAGACCCTGACGGGCGGGCGGGTCTCCCAGGCGTCGACGGGTTCGCCGATCTTCGACACCGTCACCAGCGACGGCACCGCCCGCACCTGGCACCCCGAGTTCATGTACCACGGGTTCCGCTACCTGGAGGTGCGCGGGGTCACCGCCGGCGTGACCGTTTCCGCCGTGCGGGGGCTGGTGGTACGGGCGGCGAACGACCACGTCGGCTCGTTCGACTCCTCCGACGGTGTGCTCAACCGGGTGCACGCGCTGGTCGACCGGGCCATCCAGAGCAACATGTACAGCGTCCTGACCGACTGCCCGCACCGGGAGAAGCTGGGCTGGCTGGAGGAGACCCATCTGGTGTTCGGCGCGATCATGCGCAACTACGACGTGGCCGCCTACGCCCGCAACATCGTGCGCAACATCGCCGAGGCGCAGCTGCCCAATGGGCTGGTGCCGGACATCGCACCGGAGTACGCGGTGTTCGGCGGCGGCTTCCGCGACGACCCCAACTGGGGTTCGGCGATCATCCTGCTGCCGTGGGAGATGTACCGCAACTACGGCGACACGGCGACCCTGCGCCGGTACTACCCGAACATGCGCGCGTACCTGTCCTATCTGGACACCCGGGCCAGCGGTGGCCTGCTCCGGTACGGCAGCAGTGGCCTGGGCGACTGGGGTGAGCTGCTCTCCGGCGCCAACCGCACCAACACCGACCTGGTGGCCAACTTCGGGTACTACCGGGCAGCCGACGCGCTGGCGCGCATCGCCGCCGCGCTCGGCGACACCGCCGGGGCGGTCGCCTACCGGGCCAAGGCCGACGCGATCCGGCAGGCGTTCCAGGCCGCCTGGTACCGCCCGGACACCGACAGCGTGGCCAACGGCAGCCAGGCCAGCCTGATCCTCGCCCTGGACATCGGGGCGGTGCCGGCGGCCGGTCAGGCGGCGGCGTTCGCCACCCTGACGTCGGCGATCCGCGCCAACGGCGACCATCTCAACGTCGGCGAGATCGCCCTGCCGTCGGCGTTCCGGGTGCTCAGCGGGTTCGGCCGGGCGGATCTGGTGCACCGGCTGACCACCCAACCGACCAGCCCCAGCTACGGCTTCTTCGTCGCCGGCGGCGCCACCTCGCTGCCGGAGTACTGGAACCTCACCGGTTCGCAGAACCACTTCATGCTCGGGGCGATCGACGAATGGTTCTCCTCGCACCTGGCCGGCATTCAACAGACCGACGACTCGGTCGCGTACCGCAAGCTGGTGTTCCGACCGTCCGTGGTCGGCGGCATGACCCGGGCGAGCGCCGGCTACCGCACGCCGTACGGGTCGGTGGCCTCGGCGTGGACGCTGGTCGACGGGGCGGTCCGGCTGAACGTCACCGTGCCGG
>DASVVF010000709.1:0-3720 GCA_036386695.1 Catenuloplanes sp.
TCGGCGCGCTGCTGGAGGCGCGCTCGATCCACCCCGGCCGCAGCGCGTACCACCACCTGCTGGCGTTGGCCCGCACGAGCGGCATCCGCCGGGACCGGGTCGACGAGGTCATCGACGCGGTGGGCCTGTCCGGCGCGGCCCGGCGGCGGGCCGGCACCCTGTCGCTCGGGATGGGGCAGCGGCTCGGCATCGCCACCGCCCTGCTGGGCGACCCCCGCACCGTCATCCTCGACGAGCCGCTCAACGGCCTCGACACCGAGGGCATCCGTTGGGTGCGCGCGCTGTTGCAGAGCCTCGCCGCGGAGGGCCGCACGGTCTTCGTCTCCTCCCATCTGATGAACGAGATGGCAGTCACCGCGCAGCATCTCATCGTCATCGGCCGGGGGCGGTTGATCGCCGACACCGGCGTGGCGGCGTTCCTGCGGGCCCGCGGCCGGGCCGTGGTGCGGGTGCGTACCCCCCACCCCGAGGCGTTGGCCGGGCGACTGGTCGGGCCGGACGTCGAGGTCTCGTCGGACCAGCCCGGGACGCTGACCGTGGCCGGGTTGACCACCGACCAGGTCGGCCTGGCCGCCGGCGCGGCCGGTATCACCCTGCTGGAACTCACCGCCCAGCAGGAGTCGCTGGAGGAAGCCTTCATCGACCTCACCCGCGACGCGGTCGAGTACCGCGCGAACCCCGTTGGAGCGTCGTCATGACCCAGCTCACGCTGCCCGGCTACCACGGCGACCAGCGGGTCAGCCAGGTGCGCGTCATCCGTTCGGAGTGGACGAAGTTGCGCTCCCTGCCGTCCACCATCTGGTGCCTGCTGGCAGGCGTGCTGCTGGTGGTCGGGGTCGGGGTGGCCTACGCCACCCTGCGGGTCGCCCGCCCGCCGGCGGACCCGGCCACGTTCGACTCCACCGCCGTGAGCCTCGCCGGCGTGCAGCTGGCCCAGTTCGCGATCGGGGTGCTGGGCGTGCTGTTCATCGCCGGTGAGTACGCCAGCGGGTCCATCCGGGTCAGCCTGGCCGCGGTGCCGGGGCGCCGGCAGCTGTTGTGGGGCAAGGCGGTCGCCTTCGGTGTGACCACCGTCCTGCTCGGTATTCCGGCCGTGCTGGTGTCGTTCGTGGCCGGCCAGTCGATCCTGTCGGCCCATGGCCTGGATGTCGGTCTCGGCGATCCGGGTGTCCTGCGGGCCGTGCTCGGCAGTGCGTTGTTCCTGACCGTGGTCGGCCTGCTCGGCCTCGGTCTGGGCGCCCTGCTGCGGAACACCGCCGGCGGAATCTCGGCGCTGTTCGGGCTGCTGTTCGCGCCACAGCTCGTTCTCGGGCTGCTGCCCGAGTCGGTGTCGGACGCGGCCTACCGGTACCTGCCGGCCCCGGCCGGCGTGGCCGTCAGCTACGTCCACCGGGACCCGCTCGCTCTCGCCCCGTGGACCGGGTTCGGGCTGTTCTGCCTCTACACCGCCCTGGTCCTCGGGCTCGCCGGGTGGCTGCTGCGCCGCCGCGACGCCTGAACCGTCCACCCTCACCCGCCGATCAGGAGAGCATCGATGAAACACACCCGACGGAACACGGCCCTCGCCGCGCTGATGACCGCCGCGGCGGGATGGGCGGTGACTCCGGTCGCGTCAGCCGAGGCCACGGTGCACGCCGACGCCGGGCTGGCCGCGCTGCACCGTCAGCGCGTCCACTGGACGTCGTGCCAGCGCGGCCCGGACGACGCCGACGGCCGGGCGTTGGACGAGGCCCGCGTCCGATGCGCCGACATCCGCGTGCCACTGGACCACAGCCGGCCCGGTGGGCGCACCATCACGGTCGCGATCGCCCGCAGCGCGGCCACCGACCGGGCCCGGTACGCCGGCCCGCTGATGGTGAACCTGGGTGGCCCGGCCACCCCGGTACTCGCCAGCGTGCCGCTGGCCAGGCAGGCGATGGGAGCGACCGGCGCCAGGTTCGACATCATCGGCATGGACGTCCGCTTCTCCGGGCGCAGCACGCCGATCGACTGCGGCTGGTCGGCCAGTTGGCAGCCACGCTCGGCCGGCCTGGGTCGGGAAAGCTTCACCCGGATGGTCGCCCTGGCGAAGGAGTTGGCCCGCCGGTGCGCCCGGACCAACGCCGGGGTGCTGCGGCACGCGTCCACGGCCGACGCCGCCCGGGACATCGACGTCGTACGGGCGGCGCTGCGGGCGCCGACGTTGTCGTTCCTCGGCTACTCGCAGGGCAGCTACCTCGGTGCCCAGTACCTGCAGCGGTTCCCGGCGCGGGCCGGGCGGATCGTGCTGGACAGCGCCATCGACCCGGAGCGCCCCGGCGTCGCGATCCCGCCGGACCGTACGCAGATCGCGCGCCGGGAGGCGGCCCTGCGGGAGTGGGCCGGACTGGTCGCGCGGCACGACGAGCGGCTGCGCCTCGGGCCGACGGCCCAGCAGGTGCTGGACACGGTCCACCGGGTGTACCGGGCCGCCGGCCGCGCGCCACTGCGGGTGGGTCCGTACCTCGTCGACGACACCGTCATTCCGGGCGTGATCGTGAACCTGCTGTCCGACGACAGTCAGGAGAGCGCCTTCGAACTGGCGGCCACCGTGCGGGTGCTGGTGCGGGCGGCCGACACCGGCCGCGCTGAACCGACACCGGCCCTCGCGGCCACGCTGGCCGGGCAACTGACCGGCCGGGACTCGGCTCAGCGCAGTGCGGCGACCGCCGTCCAGTGCGGCGACTCGCCGGTCACCGGCGATGTCGGGGCGTACTGGCGCGGCATCCAGGCGGCGCGTGCCCGCTCACCCCTGTTCGGCCCGCTGGGCGCCGCCATCACGCCGTGCGCGTTCTGGCCGGACCCGCCGCGTACGCGCCCGATCCGGATCCGCAACGGTGTACCGGCCCTGATCGTCCAGGCCGACGGTGACGTCAACACGACCCTGGAGATGGGCCGGAACATGCACCGGGCGCTGACCGGTTCCCGCATGATCACCCTGGTCGGCGCCCGGGACCATGGCGTCTATCTCTTCCGGGGCTCCGCGTGCGTCGACGCGGCGGTTCACGCGTACCTCGACACCGGGCAGCTGCCCGCGGCCGATCTGAGCTGCTCCGCGTAGTCCCGGTACTGCCCGCGGCGGTAGCGGTGGTGCCAACCGTCGGCGTGGGCGGAGAACCCCTCCGGTAAACGCTTCCCAGAACGCTGCCGACGGGGTTGAATCGGGACCGGGAGGTATCCATCTTCATCTATGGTGGCCGCCGCCGTACTGCTCGTCACGGACTTCGCAGAATCTTCCCCGGAGAGGCAGCGGACATGGCCACCAGGAGACGGCGCCGGCTGGCGCTCGCGGTAGCGCTGGTAATCCCCCTGCTCAGCCCGTACGGCGTCGGCCCGGTGTCCGCGGCGTCCCCGGTGGCGGTCGTACCGTCGGCGGTCACCGGCGCGGCCGGCGTCAGCGCGGCGCCCGTGGGGCACAAAGTCCGTACGGTGTCCCCGTTCAACCTGGACTGGCGGTTCCACTACGGCGACGCGCCGGGCGCCCAGGCGCCGACGTTGGCGGACGGATCATGGCGGCGGGTGAGCGTGCCGCACGACTGGAGCATCGAGGGACCGAACCCGCCCGCGAACCCGTTCGCGCAGAACGCGCGGACCCTGGGCCGGGGCGGCTACCTGCCCTCGGGCATCGGGTGGTACCGCAAACACTTCATCCTCGCCGAGCCGCCGCCCCCGGGTCGGCTGGTCTACATCGAATTCGACGGT
>DASVVF010000710.1:0-5134 GCA_036386695.1 Catenuloplanes sp.
GTGGCCTCGCCGGCGGACCGAAGGGCCAGCACGACCTGCGCGACGCGGGCGCCGCCGGGGAGCTGACCGGCGGTTCCCGGCGTTGGGCGTACGGCGACGAGCAGCCGTTGGACGTGGTGCGCACCATTGGCAACGCGGTACGCCGCCGGGGGCCCGGCAGGGGCTCGCCGGTGCCGGTGGGGTTGCTGGTGGAGGACTTCGAGGTGGCCGAGACCGAGCGCCGGTCGTCGGCGGCGGTGGCGCTCTGCGTCGACCTGTCCTTCTCGATGATCTCGGAGGGGCGGTGGGGGCCGATGAAGCAGACGGCGCTGGCCCTGTCGCACCTGGTGGCCACCCGGTTCCCGCAGGACGCGTTGCAGATCATCGGCTTCGGCCGGTACGCCGCGCCGCTGTCGCAGACGCAGTTGGCGGCCGTCGAGCCGGATCTGGTGCAGGGCACGAACCTGCAGCACGCGTTGCGGTTGGCCGCCCGGCACCTGCGCCGGCACCCGGACGCGGAGCCGGTGGTGCTGGTGGTCACCGACGGCGAGCCGACCGCCCACCTGCTGCCCGACGGCGAGGCGTTGTTCGCCTGGCCGTCGCTGCCCGAGACGGTCCGGGCCACCGTGCACGAGGTGGACCGGCTGCGTCGCTACGGGGCCACCCTGAACCTGTTCATGCTGGGGGAGGACCCGGGTCTGCGCCGGTTCGTCGACGCGGTGGCGCAGCGCAGCAGCGGGCGGGTGTTCAGCCCGGCGGCGCGGGAACTCGGTCGGTACGTGGTGGCGGACTACGTCCGGGCCCGCCGCGGCCGGCGCTGACCGCCGCCGCTCACCCGCCGGCCGGCATTCCGCGCCACGTCACCGGCTCAGCGCCACGTCACCGGCTCACCGCCACCCTCGGGAATCTGGCTATCTTCCTAGGATGCGCTACGGGGTGTGCCCACCGACCTGCGGCACACCCCCGCGTGGCGGGGCTGGATATAGTGACACCGCAGGACAGCAGCCCGGGCGGCCCGACGGGGCCCGATGTCGCCGCCGCCGACCCGGGACGTTCACCGCCGGGCCCGTCCGGCGGAGGGCGGGACCGGGCGGCACGTGGACCCGGGCGCCGCCGGGGGAGGGAGGCTCGCGTGTCGCGTCGGCCTGCCCTCTCCGCGGACGCGCCGCCGGGCGCCACGGCCACCCCCGTCGCCGCCGGTCAGGTCCTGACCATCGCCAATGTGATCAGTTTCGCCCGGCTGCTCGGTGTCCCGGTCTTCCTGTACCTCCTGCTGGTCGCCCACGCCGAGGTGGCCGCCGTGGTGGTGCTGGTCCTGGGCGGTACGTCCGACTGGGTGGACGGCTACCTCGCCCGGCGGCTGGGTCAGGTCAGCCGGCTGGGGGAGTTGCTCGACCCGCTCGCCGACCGGCTGTACATCGCGGCGACGCTTGTCGCGTTCACCATCCACGGGGTGGTCCCGTGGCAGTTCGCCGCGGCGCTGGTGGCCCGCGACGTGGCGATGGGCTGCTGCCTGCTGGTGCTGCGTCGCCACGGCTTCGGTCCGCCGCCGGTGCACTACGTCGGCAAGACGGCCACCTTCGTCCTGCTGGCGGCGTTCCCGTTGGTGTTGTTGGCCAGCGCGGTCCCGGCGACCGCGGCCGTGGCCGGGGCGTTCGGCTGGGCGCTGGCGTGGTGGGGGCTGCTGCTCTACTGGGCGGCCGGCGTGCTCTACGCCGCGCAGGCCCGCGCGTTGATCCGCGGCGACCGCGTGCCGGCGGGACTGGCGTGACCGGCCGGCGCGGCCGGCTGGTCCGGTGGTCCGTCGTCGTGGTTGCCGTTGCCGTGGTCCGCCCCGTCGCTGGGGTGCGGCGCCGATGAGCGCTGCCGGCGGTGGCGGGCGCCCGTTCGCGGCGGACCTGCTCACCGAGTTGTTCCAGAATCCGCTGGACCCCGGGTACGCCGACGCGGCCCGTCGGCGCGAGCGGTCCGGTCCGCGGACCGGCTGGCGGCAGCGGGCCACCCGCTCGGTGGTGCTGTTGGTGCTGACGGTCCTCGGTTTCCTGTTGGCGGTGGCGTACCGGCAGACGTTGGCCGCGGAGCCGGCCCGCATCCAGACCCGGGCCGGGATGGTGGAGCAGGTCAAGCTGCGCCAGGCGCAGACCGACGGCATGCAACGGCAGGCGGAGCGGCTGCGCGGCGAGGTGGCCGCGTTGCGTGACGCGGCGCTCAGTGGTCCGGACGCCGCCCGGCTGCGTGACCTTGAGGCGACGACCGGCCTGGCGCCGGTGCGTGGGGACGGGGTGGTGATCCGGTTGGCCGACGGACCGCGACCGGCCGACGCGGCGAGCGGCGACAAACCGAATCTGGGCCGGGTCTTCGACCGCGACCTGCAGGACCTGGCGAACGAGTTGTGGGCGGTGGGGGCCGAGGCGGTCGCCATCAACGGTCAGCGGCTCACCGCCACCTCCACGATCCGTGGGGCGGGTGAGGCCGTCCTGGTCGACACCCGCCCGGTGATGAGCCCGTACGAGGTGAGCGCGATCGGCCCGGATGATCTGTCGGACCGGTTCGGTGAGTCGTCGGCGGCGCGGATGTTCCGCCGGTTGGTCGGTGAGGTCGGCATGTCGTTCCAGGTGGCCGAGGCGGACGGGGTGACCCTGCCGGCGGCGGTCGCGCCGCAGCTGCGGCACGCCCGGACCCCACCGGTGCCGGGCCCGTCGGGGTCGACCGGTTCGACGGCGCCCGGGCCGGGTCGTTCCGGGCCCGCGTCGCCGGCGGCGTCGGCGTCGCGCTCCGCGTCGTCGGGCCCGGGGACCGGTTCCGTCGGGCGGGCCGCCCCGGTCCGTGGCAGCGCCGTCCCCGGCATCGCGTCGCCCGGTGACCCGGCCCAGGGCAACCCGGCCCACGGCGGTCCGGCCCAGGGCGGTCCGGCCCAGGGCGGTCCGGCCGTGGGCAGTGCGGTCGCGGGTGGCCCCACATCGTCCCGTAGTCGTCCGGAAGGCGGCCGATGATCGCCGTACTCGCTTTGATCGCCGGGGTGGTTCTCGGCGTCTGGTTCGATCCCACCGTTCCGGCGGCTCTGCAGCCGTACCTGCCGATCGCGGTGGTGGCCGCGCTCGACGCGGTCTTCGGCGGGGTGCGGGCAAAGCTCGACGGCATCTTCGACGACAAGCAGTTCGTGATCTCGTTCATCTCGAACGTCCTGGTGGCGGGGCTGATCGTGTATCTGGGTGACCAGTTGGGGGTGGGCGGCCAGTTGTCCACCGGGGTGGTCGTCGTGCTGGGTGTGCGGATCTTCGGCAATGTGGCGGCGATCCGCCGGCACCTGTTCCGGGCATAGGTGCGTCGATGAATAACGAGCGTTCCATGGGTGATCAGCGTCGGCCGACGGGCACCGGGTGGCCCGGGGCGACACCGGCGACCGGGCCGGCGGCGGCGTGGCCCGGTCGGGCCGCCGCTGAGCAGGTGGCCGCGGCGCGGCCGCGGTCGGACGAACCGGCCCTCGACGGCCCGTCCGGTGGGCGGGTCACCCGCTCGGCCGGCGCGGCGCGGCGGCGGCTCAGTTCCGCCGGCGCGCTGATCGGTGTGTTGTTGGCGCTGTTCGGGTTCACGCTGGTGGTGCAGCTCAAGAGCAACTCCGCCGACGACGGGCTGGCCGGGGCCCGCGCCGAGGACCTGGTGCGGATCCTGTCCGATCTCGAGGCCCGCGAGCAGCGGCTGCGCCAGGACATCGCGACGTTGGAGTCCAGTCAGCGGCAGCTCACCTCGGGTGTCCAGGGTCGCCAGGCGGCGCTGGAGGAGGCGGCGAAGCGGGCGGACGAACTCGGTCTGCTGGCCGGCACGCTGCCGGCCCGCGGCGCCGGGGTGGAGGTGCGCCTGGCCCGGGGCACCGACCGGATCAAGGCGTCGGCGATCCTGAACGCCGTGCAGGAGCTGCGGGGTTCGGGGGCGGAGGCGATCCAGATCACCGGCGTTTCGGGGTCGCCGGTGCGGGTGGTGGCGTCCACGTTCTTCCTGGACCAGGGCGACGCCGTGCTGGTCGACGGAACCCGGTTGGCCGGGCCGTACACCGTGTTGGCGATCGGCGAGCCGACCACGATGCGGACCGCGTTGAACATGCCGGGCGGGGTGGCGACGTCGGTCCAGAACGACGGCGGTACCGTGATCGTGCAAGAGCGCGAGGTGGTCGACGTGACCGCCCTGCGCCGGGCCACCAGCCCGCGGTTCGCCCGTCCGGTCTCCTGACCGCGGGCCGGCCGCTGGCGCGGGGGCCGCGGAGGAACGTACGACGGCAAAGGAACGCCCTGTGATCCCTGAGGACCTTCGGTACACCGCCGAGCACGAGTGGGTGGCCGGCGACGGCGGCGAGCCGCTGCGGGTGGGTATCACCCACTTCGCGCAGGAGGCGTTGGGCGACATCGTCTATGTGCAGCTGCCCGAGCCGGGCGCGGTGGTGCAGGCTGGCGAGTCGTTCGGGGAGGTGGAGTCGACCAAGAGCGTCTCGGAGATCTACGCTCCGGTGTCGGGCACGGTGGTGGAGCGCAACGAGGCGCTCGTGGACGCCCCCGAGCTGATCAACACCGAGCCGTACGGTGCGGGTTGGCTGGTGCGGATCGCGCCGCAGGACCCGGCGGCGGCCGAACGGTTGCTGGACGCCGCCGCCTATCAGGAGTTGACGGCGGGCTGAGTGTGCCCGGGCTCGCCCGGGTGTGTCCGCGCGTCCGGTTGCCCTGATTTTCCGGTCTGGCTAGGCTCGCCAGACGACCGGGTGCCGTAGTTGTTTACGACCCGTTTTGTTGATACTGCTGTCCGTACCCGTTTTTGTCACCGCAGCCCTGTCCTTTTCAAAACCCATAGTCGAGCGTCCGGGTGCTGCCCGGTAGTGGCAGGGGGAGCCGCGCGCCGGGCGATGTCGCCGGCGCTGGTCGACCCGCGCGGCCCGGCGCCGGCCGAACCGATCCGTGAGGTGGTCCGCATGACGCGCCCAGGCGACGAGTTTCCCCCACTCGACGTCACGTCCACGCTGAATCTGGGGTCGCTCGATGAAGTTCTCGAGGGTCCCGATGCTGACGTGGTTCCCAGCCGGATGTCCGGTTCGCTGCCCCCGGGCATGGCGTTGCTCGTGGTGCGGCGTGGTCCGAACGCCGGGGCGCGCTTCCTGCTCGACCACGAT
>DASVVF010000711.1:0-3316 GCA_036386695.1 Catenuloplanes sp.
GGTCGTTGCCCTGCATCAGCAGGACGTACGGGGGTTGGTGTTCGGCGTGGTCGGTACGCGCGTTGAGCGCGGCGATGGTGTCGGCGTCAAGGCTGTCCAGCAGCCGCCGACGGTGGATCATTTCCTCTTCGGCGTGGGTGACGGCGGCGGCGGTGTCGGCCAGGACGATGAGCCGTTCGCCGTCGAAGCTCGTGTGGTCGGGGTCGAGCCCGACGGGTTGGGCGCCGTCGGGCAGAAGCCGGGTGAGGGTGTCGGCAGTGGTGATCACGACCGGACGGGCGGTCGCCTGGTCGAGGACGCCGGTGGCGAGGGCGCTGGCGAGGATCGCTCGCGCGACCGCATCCGCGCCACCGCCGTGCAGGGCGATGCCGGGGCCGGGCAGGTGGAACAGGCTCAGCTCCGCGCCGTCAGTGTCGACACCGACGGGCGCCGGCACGGCCGGAGGCGTGGGCAGCTCCCCGGGCAGGAGATCGGTGTCTGGGTTCAGCGCGCGGCTGCCGGCGGCGTCGGCCGCCGCGAGGGCCGGGGGTACCGGCGTGGGTTGCGGTGCGGTCCGTACCGGAATCGGGAAGCTGAGGCGGGCGCGGCGGCGGCGATGCAGGCGCAGCAGTGCGGCGAGGGCGGCGATGGTCGCGGCCAGGCCGAGGCTGATCCAACCTTGCGAGGGCAGCGTGATCCCCGGTTGCTGGTCGCCGTTGCTGTCGTGGGCCTGGTCGTCGGGAGCTGTGGCGGCCGGCGGCGTGGTGGACGAGCTGGTGGCTGACGGGGCCGCGATGGCGGTGCCCGTCGGAGCGGGATTGGCGGTGTGCGTCGGTGCCGGGGCGGTGTGCGTTGGTCCCGGAGTCGCGGGGGCGGTCGTGGTGGCCTCCGGTGCGGGGCCGCTGCTGGCCGTCCCGCCGTGTGCCGGCGGGGCGGGATCGGTTTGTGCCGGTGGCGGTGGCGGTGGCGGTGGCGGTGGCGGTGGCGGTGGTGTGGGCGCGGTGGCGCGGGCCGGGCGGGTGAGGACCCAGCCGACGTGCAACTCGTCAGGGTCGGTCAGGGCGTAGCCATTGGCCTGCGGTTTGCCTCGGCTGGCGGTGTACCAGTCTCGCCACTTGAAGGGGTCGCCGTCTTCGCGGTCGGCGATGTCCCACAGCGTGTCGCCTTCGTGGACGGTGATGAACCGGGCGGGCGCGTCGCGTGCCCACTCGGGGATGTCGCGCTCGGCGTGCGCGGGGCGGTGGCCGTGCTGGTTGGTGTTGTGCGTGGAGGCCAGGGTGACGGCGGTGGTCGAGTGCTTGGCCGGGACGTGGATGGCGGGGCGGGCGCCGCTGAGGTCCACCCGCTCGAGCGGGGCGGCCTGGGTGACGGGATTGACTCGGGCGGGGGCGGCGGCCACGGTGCCGGAACGCGCGGCGGCGTAGGCCGCGTCGGAGACCGCTGGGTTGCCCCCGACCGCGCCGCGAGCCAGGTCGAGCAGGATGGCCCCGGCGATGGCGCCGACAAGGACGGCGGCGACCCACCGGATCGGACCTCGTCCGGGGGCCACCTGGCGCGGTTGGCCCCGGCGGGTCGCGGCGGCGACGGCGGACGCCTCGATGACCTCCACGGCCACGTCACGGCAGAACAGCAGCCACAACACCCAACCGAGGGTGGCCAGTAGGGCGAACATTTTCTCGTCGGACCACGGGTTGCTGATCGCGGTGAGTACGTCACCGACGCCGGGCATGACCGAGGCGGTGGGCCAGCCGATCCAGTCCAGCGGCCAGCCGATGAACGCGCCGAGCAGCCAGGGCACGCCCACGATGAAGCCGACCAGGACCGTCAGTGCGGTCAGTGCGCGCAGCAGCCGGCCGACGGCGGCCAGGGCTCGGAACATGATGCTGCGCTCCTTTCCGAGGTTCAGGTGTTCGGGCCGGTGACGCCCTGCACGGCGGTGGCGTTGGCGGTGCCGGACACGTCCAGTTGGCGGACGCCGACGAGTTGCAGCAGTTGGGTGCGGCTCGTCCCGCGCACGGTCACGGTGACGATCTGCGTGGTGGCGGTGGCTGTACCGGTGAACCCGGCCGAGGTCAACCAGTCGCGGGCCGCCGACGCGGCGCGGCCGGGGTCGAGTTCGGCCACGTTGCTGGTGCGGTACTTCACGAGGTTCAGTTCCTGCGCCCCGGCTCGGGCCGCGGACTGGGCCACGTCGAGGGCGCGGACCTTCACCGACAACGCGAGGCCGGCGTCCAGGACGAGCCCGGCGACCAAAAGCAGGGCGATGGTCATGACGGTCGCGAAGGCGGTCACCTGTCCGGCGTCACCGCCACCGGTGCGGGCAGATGCCCACCGTAGGGCGGTGGTCAGTCGATGCCTCATGGGGCGCCTGCTCTCCAACGGTCGATGGGCGAGGTGGATGTGGAATCGACGCGCCGGTTGCCGGGCACGCCGAGCAACACGAGGTCTGATAGCGGGACCGAGCACGACACGTGCACGGTGACCGCCCCGCCGGGGTTGAGGCTTCCCGTGACCGTCACGTCGACCTGCTGGCAGGTGGTGCCTCGGGCGGCGAGGGTTTCCCGTGCGGTGCGGTCGGCTTCCGAGCGCGCGGCGGAATCTGACCGGGCGATCGAGGCGGAGCGGGCGGCGCTACTCGCGGCGGCGTCGAGGTCCATCTGCGTGGTCACCAGCCGCCCACACAGCACGACGAACAGCAGGACCGCGACGAGCAGCGGCGTGGCCAAGGTCAGTTCGGTCGAGCTGGAGCCACGGTCACCGCCGGCGTGCAGGTGCCGCAACGGGGCCAACGCGCGGTATCGCCATCGTGGAGTCAAGGGGGTCACCCGCCTTGGGCTTGAAGGTCGGGTATGAATCGCTCGACGGGACGCACGACGACGGCCTTGGCGGTCCACCGGATACCCGGGACGACGGTTTGGGCGGTCCCGGATACCTCGACGCGGACCTCGGTGGCGGTGCGGGTGACCGACACATTGGGGTTCGCCAGGATGCGGTTACCGATCGCGGCGAGGGTGTCATTGCCGGCGGTGCGCCCGGCCGAGGAGCTGGCCCCGTACGCGGCGGCGGCGTTCGCGGCACGGGTAGCGGCGGCCAGTGTGATGTGGGTGGCGTGCATCCACACGCCGGCCTGCACGATGAACATGATGATGAACAGCAGCAGCGGCATGGCGATGACCAGCTCGGCCGTTGCTCCGCCCGCGTCGGGGCGGGCGGCCACGCGCCGCCACCGGGCGCGCAGCAGCCGCCGGGCCGTGCCGAGCGCCGACGGGGGAGGCGGCGGCCCGGCACGGCGATGGGGGGCGTTCATCGGGGCCGTCATCGGCTCAGCCGAGGTTGA
>DASVVF010000712.1:0-2932 GCA_036386695.1 Catenuloplanes sp.
GCCCCTGGGTAAGGGGCAGCGGGCGCTGATCGTGTCGCCGCCGAAGGCGGGCAAGACCATGGTGTTGCAGGCGATCGCCAACGCGATCACCCAGAACAACCCGGAGTGCCACCTGATGGTGGTGCTGGTCGACGAGCGGCCTGAAGAGGTCACCGACATGCAGCGGTCGGTCAAGGGTGAGGTCGTCGCGGCGACCTTCGACCGTCCGCCGCAGGACCACACGACGGTTGCCGAGTTGGCGATCGAGCGGGCCAAGCGGCTGGTTGAGCTGGGCCACGACGTGGTGGTGCTGCTCGACTCGGTGACCCGGTTGGGGCGGTCGTACAACCTGGCCGCGCCGGCCAGCGGCCGGATCATGTCCGGTGGTATCGACTCGACGGCGCTGTACCCGCCCAAGCGCTTCCTCGGCGCGGCCCGCAACATCGAGAATGGCGGCTCGCTGACCATTCTCGCGACGGCGCTGGTCGAGACCGGATCCATGATGGACACGGTCATCTTCGAGGAGTTCAAGGGCACCGGCAACGCCGAGTTGAAGTTGGACCGGAAGATCGCCGACAAGCGCACCTTCCCGGCCATCGACATCCACCCGTCGGGTACCCGTAAGGAAGAGATCCTGCTGGGTCGCGACGAGCTGGCGATCATCCACAAGTTGCGCAAGGTTCTGCACTCACTGGAGTCGCAGGCGGCGCTCGACCTGCTGCTCGACCGGCTCAAGCAGACCCGTACCAACATCGAGTTCCTGATGCAGATCGCGAAGTCGACGCCCGGCGACTAATCCGGGCACGCTGTCAAGAGGGCACCTGACGGGACGCACAGCCTGTCCGTCAGGTGCCCTCTTCGCGCGTACCGTATGCGGCTTTTTGAAGTCTTAAGAGAGCTTTGTCTGGTGGCCTGCCCCGATGACCGTGTGCCACATTCTCGTTACCAAGTAACGGGTGGGCGGAGGTGCGGGGTGGTACCTGGTTACCGGAACGAGCCGGCTGAACGGTGGGATGCCACCGCGCCGGTGGACCCGGCGGAGGCCGAGGACTTCCTGCGGCTCTGCTACGCCGAGAACCGGCGCCTCGGGCCGGTCGGACCCAGGCTGGCCGTCGTGCGGGCGCAGATCGCGGCGACCGGCAGCTACGTGCACACCCCCGACGAGCTCTCGTACGGGGCCAAGGTCGCCTGGCGCAACTCCAGCCGCTGCATCGGCCGCCTCTACTGGCGCAGCCTGGTGGTCCTGGACCGGCGCCGGGCCCGCACCGCCGACGACATCTTCGCCCTGCTCGTGCGGCACCTGGAGGTGGCGGCCGGCGGGGCGGCACCGCCCCGGGACCAGGCCACCGACCCATCCAGGGCCCGCGCGCCCGGTTCCATCCGGCCGGTCATCTCGGTGTTCGCGGCGGCCGTGCCCGGCCGGCCGCACGCCCGGGTGTGGAACGACCAGCTCGTCCGGTACGCCGGATACCGCAACAGCGCCGACGAGGTGACCGGCGACCCCCGCTACGTGGCCTTCACCGCCGCCATGCAGAGCCTCGGCTGGCGCGGCAAGGGCGAGGCGTTCGACGTCCTGCCGCTGGCCATCGAAACCCCGGACGAGGGCGTACGGGTGTACGAGATGCCCGAGCGCGCCGTGGTGGAGGTCCCGCTGGCGCATCCGGAGTTCGGCTGGTTCGCCGAGTTGGGGTTGCGCTGGCACGCCGTACCCGCGATCTCCAACATGCGGCTGACCATCGGCGGGGTCCACTATCCGCTGGCTCCGTTCAACGGCTGGTACATGGGCACCGAGCTGGGCTCGCGTAACCTGGCCGACGCCGACCGTTACAACATGCTGCCCACGGTGGCCCGGCTGATGGGCCTGGACACCTCCAGTGAGAGCACGCTGTGGCGGGACCGGGCGCTGGTCGAGCTGAACCGGGCGGTGCTGTGGTCGTTCGAACGGGCCGGGGTGCGGATCAGCGACCACCACACCGAGTCCGAACGGTTCATCGCGCACATCCGCAACGAGGAACGCTGCGGGCGGCAGGTGCCGGCCGACTGGTCATGGATCGTGCCGCCGCTGTCCGGCGGGGCGACCCCGGTGTACCACCGCTACTACCACGAGGCCGACCAGCGCCCCAACTTCTACCTGGACCCCGAAGCCCAGGCGCTGGCCAGCTCCGGTGCCACCGGCTGCCCGTTCCCCCGGGAATGACGCGGTCCCCCGAGGAATGACGCGGTCCCCCGGGAATGACGCGGTCCCCGGGGAATGACAGCGGGGGCCGGCACGTTACCAACCGTGGACCCGCCACTGCTCCCCCGACCTCCTCTCCGCCGGCCGCCTGCCGGCCCGGGGGACGGGCATGGCAGACTGGTCCATCGGCCAACCGGTTCCGGTTCACGCCCGAGTCACCGCCGCCCCGGCGGCGACGCAGACGGCGACCCGGCGACCACCCTTGAGAGGACCGAAACACATGAAACCCGACGTCCACCCGCAGTACATCAGCACCACGGTGACCTGCACCTGCGGCAACACCTTCACCACCCGCAGCACCGCCAAGGGCGGCGAGATCCGGGTCGAGACCTGCAGCGCCTGCCACCCGTTCTACACCGGCAAGCAGCGCGTCCTCGACACCGCCGGGCGGGTCGCGAAGTTCCAGCAGAAGTACGCCAAGATCCAGGCCAAGAAAGACGCGGCCAAGTAGCTACGCCAACGGCGCCCGCCCCGGTTCGACCGGGGTCGGGCGCCGTTCGCATTCTCCATCTCAGCAAGGGGTACGAGCATGAGCAGTGACCGCCTCGACGGGCTTCTCGACGAGTATCAGCAGCTGGAGAAGCGGCTGGCGGACCCGGGCATCCACGCCGACCAGAACACCGCCCGGCGGGTCGGCCGGCGGTTCGCCGAACTGGCCCCGCTGCACAAGGCCGCCACCGAGCTGGAAGCGGCCCGCGCCGACCTGATCGCCGCCCG